>JAVJVN010000020.1 GCA_040221055.1 Rhodothermales bacterium
GCCACACCGGTGGGATAACCTGCCCCCCATATTTGTGGGGGGTTGTCCTTTAGCACTGGGGGGGGTTGGGGCAAAACCCTCCCCCCCGCCCCTGTTGTGGATAACTTGGTATTTCTCCAGGATTCAGTCTTATGGCGCAACCGGATCCAGGATGATCCGATCCTCAATCCGCTGGACCGTTACCGTATTGTCACCGATGTCCAGGAAGCCAATCAGTTCGGCTGCCATGTTCAGCGCTTCCGTGCTGTACAGGATCTGGGCACCATCACGAATGGTGAAGGCCATTTCAGTACCCTCTTCCGTTCGAATGTCATCTTCGCATGCCCCTTCTGTGTCGCCGTGGGCAAGGTGGGCCGCAACGGCGGACACACCCACCGTGATGGTGTGTTTGTTGGCAGGGTTTCCTGGCGGAACGTGGCAGACGACCGCGTCCTGGTAGACAGGAGCCTTGGCGAAAGCCGGACGGGCAAAATCGAAATTGATGAAGGCGAGCTTCTTGGATTTGTCACTCTTCTTTGACTTGTCCGATTTGTCACTCTTGTCTGACTTGTCCGACTTGTCACTCTTCTTTGATTTGTCCGACTTGTCGGATTTGGGCTCACAATCCTTCGCGGACTTCGCGGACTTTGCGGACTTCGCGGATTTGCCTGACTTATCGGATTTGGCGGACTTGTCCGACTTGTCCGACTTATCCGACTTCGCGGATTTGTCGCTCTTCTTGGATTTGCCGGACTTGTCCTCTTCACATTCGCCCTCACCGTCGTCGCCGTCGTCGTCATCATCGTCGTCGCCACTGTCCATGGCCGTCCGGAAGACAGCCGCCCCCATGATGGAGCCTCCGTCGCGGAGGACATGTATTGCTCCGGCGGGATTGTTCACGAGAACGAGTCCATTCCAACGGGCATTGTCCTCGATCACGAAATCCCCGGTTACATACAGAACACCATAGCCGACGAACGTATCCGACAGGGTCGCATCCCCGGCCACACGGACCAACTTGGGTGATGCCGGTGATCCCAGCGTCCCGGAATCAAACACTGTTGCCCCGGATGCCGTGATCAGAGACCCGCCCGAATAATTCAGGATGGCGGATTCCAGTGCATCCAGATCCATGAGCGTAGCGCCGGAGAGAATATCCAGTTCGCCACCTACGCCAACCACCTTGTCCGACGACGATTCGAACTGGACCGTGTTGAACACGCTCGACTTCGTAACCAGGATGGCATGTACATCCGGGCCGGACGCCCGGGTACCGTTCAGTTTGAGGTCCGTACCGGAAATGAGGTAGTCGTCCCGGAAGTCCAGGTCGGCGAATCCACCGTCCAGGGTCAGGGCATCCAGACGACGCGTACCACCGCGGGTGGCCGCACCCACAATCTTGTGCTCATAGCCCGAGTACTTGCCGATGGCCGTAATCACCACCGTATTGTCGTCGGCGTCCACAGCCGAAATATCGTACTTCGCACCCCGGTATTCGATATTGGATTCCGTACCGCGATAGCCTTCGAAGTCGCGCTTCACACGGCCGGTAATGACATTGTATGCCGAATGGGCGGCCTCGCGTGCCAACACGCGCGCTTCGTAATCGGCTTCGACGGCAGCCGTGTCGACCGCCGTGCGTTCCCGTCCCACAAACATGGCCGTAGCGGCCATCATGGAACCCAGAACGATCAATAGAACCGCTTTACCCACGGTAATCACCTGAGAATTTGTTGAGGAGTATCAGAAGTATCGTCGGCGTGTGTCCAAATGTTAAATTTCGACGGGTCGAGGGCGCGGTCGCTTGGGTCATGTGTCCAGGTTCATCGGGTTGATGGTCATGCCCCAGTGGCTCTCGAACAGGTAGGCATCCTCGCCCATCCCGAACGGGAAGGCGTTCACTACAACCACGCGCAGCAGACGCGCCGAGGCTACATCCGTCGTCGCGTTTCCCGCCGGATTGAGCATCGTAATCCGGAAATGCCTTATGCGGCTGCCTCCACCCCCCACGACAACGCCGCCTTCCAGCCGGTCCAGGCGATACAATTGGACGGTCTCACCGGCAATATTGATTTCCTCGGTTTCCGTGAGCCGGTACTCATACTCTGTATCGACCCCGGCCTCATTCTCGCGCCAGAAGACGAAGGAAGACGTCTCACCCGCCGCGTTGGTGGTGGCCGTCGTAATGGTTTCGTCCGTACCGTCGCCGATCAATCCCAATTCCTGTTCCAGTGTCGTGGCCAGGTCCAGGGTGATTTTCTTTGACGCATAGGCCACCGTCTGCTCGATGGCCGACCGTTGAGCCTGGAATTGCGTGGTCAGCACGATGAGGATGACCGCAGACGCAATCATGACCGACGATATGTGATCCAGAAGCAGCTGCATCAGTCGCTGAAAATGCGGCTGTGGGTGACCATGACCCGGGAAAAGTGGTCTTCCATGGCCTGGATTTCCACTTCTTTCTGGTCCGTTTCAATGGCGGACGGATTTCCCTCATCGTCCACCCACCGGACCGTGATGGCCAGATCGAAGGTCACGGTCCGCGAGCCCGACTCGAAGGAACGCTCGACGAGTGCGCTGTCCCAGGTCTCCAGGTCCTCGTAATCCGTGAGGAGGTCTATCCGCTCCATCTGGTCAATGGCCACGGCATTCGCCATCAACTCGAATTCCGAGTAGATCATTTCGTTGTATGACCCGAGCTTGGCGCTCATCTGATTGAAGGCAGCCATCGTCGCGATCATCATCGCCAGGAATGCAAGAAGACTTTGTGGCACGGCCGGAGTCGTGTTTCAGGTTCGGATTTCGTTATCAGTATCGGAGCACAATGCATATTTGTTAAGGCGAAGCTTAAATCGCGGACTGCGTTGGTCGATGCTCCAATCAACGTGCAGACAGCCCGGGGGCGAGGGTCATATTTGAGGGGGTATGCCCTTCGTCCCCTGTCTGCACCATCGGCCTCGTCAACGCCCCGTGCGTTGAACGAGGCTGAGTTTTTTCGTAGCGTGGGTGTGAACCTCCAATCGCCGGTCACTCCCATGCCCCACGCCGTTCACGACGCGCGTTCGTCGACATTGCTCGCTCTTCTGTCTGTCCTGTTCATTTCGATTCCAGCACAGGCGCAGTCAATCACCGCACCACCAGCTGTCGACGTGCGGATGTATGACATTGTCGATGCGGTTTCACCCGACCGGATCCTTGCCGACATCCAGACACTCGCAGGATTCGGGACGCGGAACACGTTTTCCGATACGCTCTCGGCTACGCGAGGCATAGGTGCGGCACGCCGATGGATTGCGTCGGAATTCGAGGCCATCGGGAGCGCCTGCGGCGGATGCCTCGAGGTCCGCACGCAGACCTCGCGGATTGAAGCCGGTTCGTCCTCCCGGGCCGTTCGGGACGTCGAGGTGGTGAACGTCCTGGCCATACAGCGCGGCTCCTTGCATCCTGACCGCTACGTCATCATGGCCGGGGACATTGATTCCCGCGCATCGAGCGCGACAGACGATTCCACCGATGCACCGGGCGCGAATGACAATGCCTCGGGCATGGCCGGGGTTCTGGAGGCGGCGCGTGTGCTGTCGGCCTACCGGTTTCCTGCCTCGATCGTCTACGTAGGCCTGTCCGGTGAGGAGCAGGGGCTCTGGGGCGGCGCGCACATGGCACAGGTCGCCGTGGATGCAGGATGGGATGTCATCGGTGTCCTGAACAATGACATGATCAGCAATATCGAGGGTATTGACGGCGTCATCGACAACCGTGCATTCCGCATTTTTTCGGAGCCGACACCCGTGACCGAGTCGGAACGGGACCGGAACCGGCGGCGATTCACCGGTGGAGAAGTGGATGGCGTCTCGCGCCAGCTGGCGAGGTACGTCCACCGAATGACACAAACCTACATGCCGGAAATGAATCCGGTCCTTATCTACCGACTGGACCGATTTGGCCGCGGCGGACACCACCGGCCGTTCAACGATGCCGGGTTCGCCGGCATCCGCATCATGGAGATGCATGAACACTACGATCGGCAGCACCAGGACATCCGAATGGAGGACGGCATTGCCTACGGGGATGTCGTCGAGGGGGTGAATGCCGACTACGCCGCCCGGCTGACGGCCGTGAACGCCATCACGCTGGCCGGACTGGCTGCGGCGCCGCGGCAGCCGGGCGAAGTCCGGGTCCGCGGCGCCGTACAGCCCTCAACCACCCTGGAATGGCGTGCCGTGGACGACCCGCATCTCGCCGGATACCTGGTCCACTGGAGGGACACCACGGCGCCACAATGGCAATATTCCCGGTTTTTGGGGCCGGAAACGACCTCGTACACGCTCGAAGGCGTCGTCATTGACAACTACCTGTTCGGCGTATCGTCCGTCGGAAAGGACGGAAACCAGAGCGTGGTGGTGTTTCCCTGAGTCCAGGGCGTCTTGACCCCGATCCTGCTCAGAGCTTTACGTCGAACTCGCCGTTGGAGACCTGGATCTGGTCGCCATTGTTGTTGCGACCCGTGAAGGAGAACGTACCGACGGCCCGATTGTCGCTCAGTGTCGTGATGTTCAACGTGCCACTGAGCGCCGTGTAGCCGTCCAGGGCCGTCAGGGAACCCGTTGCCCAGACGCCGATGGCACCACCGATCCCGAAGCTGTGGGATCCGACCGAGGCGGCGTTGAGCG
This sequence comes from Rhodothermales bacterium, assembly GCA_040221055.1. NCBI lineage: Bacteria > Pseudomonadati > Rhodothermota > Rhodothermia > Rhodothermales > Rhodothermales bacterium. Next base: position 4,650 of record JAVJVN010000020.1, read on the forward strand.
TGATGCTGAGTTGCTCGTTGCTGCCCGCCTGGGTGGCACCCAGATTACCGGTTATGCTGAGGACCCCGTTCTGCCAGGTCGTTACCACCAGGACCGCATCGAACGACTGACCGGCAACCGTGGCCTTGAGGGTACCGGCGCTGTCCAGACCGGTATCGCCGTCACCGTCACCACCGGAATCGCAGGCCGTCAGCGTCAGCGCAAAAAGGGCAACGAACAGGAATCGGAAAAAGGATGTGTATTGCATGGTTCAGGGAAGGTTTGGGAATGTGACACCTTGCCCCGCAACCTACTGGACGCAAAACACGCGGAACCTACCCTTCCACGGGTATTTTCTTGAGTACGATGATGGTAAAGTCATCCGACAGTACCGGAGCATGGTCCGTGAACGCCATGACTTCCCTGCGAAGCGTCTCCAGGATGTCCTTGGCGGTTTTCTCGCGGTTCGCGACGAGCAACGGCTCCAATCGCTCTTCGCCGTACTCCTCCCCTTCCGGACTCATGGCCTCCGTCACGCCGTCCGTGAACATGGCCAGGACATCGCCATCTTTCAACGTGACCGTCCCGGATTCATAGGGCATTCCGGCTATCACACCCAGCAGCAACCCGCCTTTCTCCAGCAATTCGAAACTGCCGTCGGCCCGTACGAGCGTTGGTGGGTTGTGACCGGCGTTCACATACACGAAGGATCCGTCCCGCGTGTCATAGATCCCGTGGAAATAGGTGATGAACTTGTCGTAGCCCGTATTCTCACAGATGACCCGGTTCATATGGGCCGTCGCCGTGGTCAGGTCCAGATCCAGGGGGCACAGGATCCGCAGACAGGCCTGCAGATTCGACATCAGGAGCGATGCCGGCACGCCCTTTCCGGTGACGTCCGCGATGGCGTACAACATCCGGTGCTCATCCAACTTGACCGCATCGAAATAATCCCCGGCCACGTGACGACTGGGCAACGCAAGGCTGTCGGTCTCCAGGCCCGAAACCGACGGCAGGGAACTCGGCTGCAGGCGCTCCTGGATGTCCCGTGCCAGCCGCATTTCCTCCTCCAGCCGCTCCTTTTCGATCTGTTCCTCCACCAGATAGGAGTTCTGGAGCGACACGAAGGCCAGATTGCCGAGAGCGTACAGGAATTCCACCTCATCAGGCTGGTAGTCCTGACCGGTCATCTTGGAGCCCAGACACAATATGGCCCCCGTCTTTCCCTTATGGCGGATAGGAAGGAGCAAGGTGAACCCCTTCTCGGCCAGGTCTGAAAACACGCCGGTTGCGTGCTCGCCCTCAAGCAGGATCATTTCCTTGAGCTCGCACAATTCCTGGATGACCTCGGGGGTGACATCCTTGCGGTTGATGCCTTTCGCGGTGACCACGTTCACACCTGAATCATCCTCGCCGTGATCGCCCACGGACCGGATGAGGAAAAGGTGCTTGTTGACCAGCATCTGCCCCATGAGGGCAAACGTCAGCAGTTTGACCAGCCGCGTCCGGTCCACCGTGGAGTTGAATTCCTGCGACAGGTCGAACAGCGTGTTCAACTGCTGGACCTTGGCATCCAGGTCCCGGTTCGCCAGCTTCAATTCCTCGACCATCAGCGAGTTGTGGATGGCCGCGGATGACATGTTCACGAGCGAAGCCATGAACTCCAGCTCCTGCTCGTCAAAGGCCTCACCCGTGAACTTCCCTCCGAGGCCGATAAGTCCGATTTCCCGATGCCCGAAGGCCACCGGAAAGACCAGGCGGATGTCCCTTTCGGCCAGTTCCACAGGCACGTCATCTCCCGTCATAACCCGGGTGACGTCCATGTCGGCAATCGCAACACGCGTACCTGCACCCAGCTTGGGCAATCCTTTGGAGGCACCCACCGAGTAGTTGGACTGGAGCGGATCGTAGAGCAGGGCTGCCCCCTTGGTGACCAACAATTTGCCCATGGCCGTCCGCAACAGGTTGCTCAATACGAACTCCAGGTCGAGCGAAGAGCTGAGCAATTGACTCGTCTCGTACAGGGCGCGAAGGTCGAAACGGTCGGTTCTGCTGGTATCATTCATGGTCGTCAAGATGGATCACTTCCGCTTTGTGTGCCCGCCCGTCATCCACATGGAGACGAACGCACGTTTTTACCTGGTGGAACCCCTGTCGTCCGGCCGCACCGGGATTCAGGAAAAGCATACCTCCCAGGCGACGTACGCGTTCTATCTGAAGTATATGACTGTGCCCGCATATGAACACATCCGGTGGTTCGTCTGCAAGCGCCTTTCCCATGCCGCGCTGCCAGGCACCGGGCCTTCCGGCAATGTGGGTCATCCATATACGTAGTCCTCCCAGCAACAAATGTTGGTGCTCGGGAGCCTCATGACGGATGTCCCACCCGTCCACGTTGCCATGGACCGCACGGACCGGCGCCAGGGTCCGGAGGGTATCGAGAATGTCGATCGTGCCCACGTCACCGGCATGCAGGATATAGTCTACATCGGCCAGGTAGGTGGCCAGATTCGGGTGGAACCATCCATGGGTGTCCGACAGGATGCCAATGATCATCGGAGCATGAACCGGACACCAATCCGGGCCCGCTTGCCCGGCCACTCACCCGATTCGGGTGCCCACTGCGTGAGCGGAAGACTCACATAAGGCATGAACACGTAGGACGGCCGGGCAATCTCGAGTCCTGAGCGCAGCAGGACCACTCCGCCCCGGTATCCGGTCGTGGTCCGGTTCCCGTCGTCGACCGTCCACTCCACCACATCGTACGAGCCCGTCTGCGCCAGGGCCAACAGGAACAGGTTGCTGCCGCCGGGATCGAACACCACGCGATAGCTGGTTGTCATGTGCAACTCCCAGCCGACGGCCCGGCCACGCAGCAGTTCGGTCACAGGTCCCGGGGGAATGGGTTCGAAGGCATTCTCGTCCACGAGCCCGGGCGGTACCGGCACCAATTCCTGGAACCCGACCTGCACCCTGCGCACGCCGATCCCGAAATCGGTGGACACTGTGGATGCCAATGGGGCGGCATAGAGGAAACCGAGGTCCATCTGCGGAAAACCACCCCGCGCATCGGACGACGGGTCGACGGCCAATCGGACGGCGTAATCCACCCCGTCCCGATGCCGGTGGTATTTGAGCATCAACCAGCTCAGATCCAGGGAACGTCCGGCCGCATTGCCCGATGCGTCAATGTAGGCACCCGCATCCAGGGCGCTGGCCAGGCGGTACTCGAAAAGCAGGTTCAGTCCGATGGGTTCGGCTCCGATTCCCGGACCGGAACCGCCGACGGCCTCATCGGCCTGCAGGAATCCCGGGGGGCGATACGTCAATTCCGCGGTAAGGGCATACGTGTCGTAGAACGTGCGACCGGCCGATTCGCCGCGATAGAACGGGTCGAACATCTGCACCGGACGCTGGGCCGTGGCCGTGTGGGTGGTGCCCACCAGCAGCAACAACAGCAGGATCCGGGTGCGTCCGCCCATCATGCCCCTCGCAGGTCCATGCTGGTATCGGGTGCCATGACACGGGTGTCATGGCCCGCTTCGCTGAATTCCCGCTCCCATGCCGCCAAGTCCACTTCGATGGGCGGAAAGGTGTTGTAGTGCACGGGAATGGTAATGCGGGGGTTCAACATGTCGGCGGCTCGGCGGGACCCTGGAATGCCCATCGTAAAACAATCTCCAATCGGAAGCAGGGCATAGTCAATGTCAAAATCCGTCCCCAGCCAGACCATTTCATGGAACGGGGAGGTATCCCCCGCCGCATACACGCACAGCCCCCCGGCTTCAATCATGAATCCGCCCGGATTGCCCCCATAGGTCCCGTCCGGAAACGAGGAACTGTGAAGCGCCCAGGTCATGGTTACGCGTCCCCAGGGAAAGGTCCAGGACCCTCCCGTGTTCATGCCGTGCACGTTCTCATGTCCGTGACGGGCGGTCAAATACTGCGTGATCTCGTAGTTGGCCACGACCAGGGCCCCTGTCCGGCGTGCGATGGCCGCTGTGTCGCCCCAATGGTCTCCATGGGCATGCGTAAGCAGAATGACGTCCGGGTGCACGTCGTCCGGTGAACGATCCGTGTGCGGATTGTCGCCCAGGAAGGGGTCCACGAGCACCGTCGTCCCGTCCACCACGAGTTGGAATGCGGAATGTCCGAAATACGTGAGGGTCATCTGGCTACCACCATCCTGTGCGTCTGCGTTCGTCCGTCTACTTCCATGTGGGCAAAATACGTCCCACTGGGCAGATCGTCCGGAATGAACATGGTTTCGTGCGTTCCGACCGGCCGATTGCCGTCAAGCAGCACACGGACCAACTGCCCCGAAAGATCCCAGACGGAAATTCGGATGTACGCCGGTCGGTCGACGGCATAGGTGATGATGGTTCGCTCCCGGAACGGATTCGGATAGTTCCCGGTGATGCGTGCGGGCAGTGCCGTTTCCGGCTGCTCCACGCCGGCACCGATCTTGATGGCGGCCGAGACCACATCGGCCCCGTTGGCGTGGAGTTGGCGGATGCGGTAATACCGTATACCGGACTCCGGGCGGTCCGCCTGCCAGGACACGACATCTGTGTTGGCCACGACGCCACCGTCCATCCGCGCGACGGCTTCGAATTCCCCATCCAATCCGGACCGCTCCACGATGAACGTCCGGACACCGGGCTCACCCGGTTGCCATGTCAGCGTCATGCCCGTTTCACGGAAGCTGACCTGGATGTCACGGGGTGGACGAAACAGCATGAGGTCGGACCGCACGGTCCGCTGGCCGGAGGATTCAAAGGACTCCACGAGGAGCGGCGAATCCACCAGCGTCGTCGAATGCTGACGCATGCGGGAACGGACCTGACCCGGTGTCCAACTCCTGTCCCACAGCCGGACTTCGTCGAGTGCGCCGGTGAACGCGCCTCCCAACGAAACGGGCGCCCGGAACGCCTTGGTGCCTGCCGGCAGGCGACGCGCGAGCAGCGAATCGGCAGCAGCCCCGTCAATCATCAAGGTCCACCACTTCCCCGAAACCACGGCCACATGATGCCAGGTGCCATCCGCAACCGGTCCGGGGCTCCGCAGCGAGACATGCTCCCGCCCGTTGCCCCGATAGGCGACAACGTGTCCGGATGCGTCCACGGTGACCTCGAAGGGATACGGATCCGATTCGCGTCCCGTCCATGATGTGGCTACGACCTGGTCCGTGGAGCCGGTTCGCATCCAGAACTCCAGGGTGTGATGTTCCGGGATGGACTGCCCTTCACGAACGATGCCGTTGGACGGCGTTTTGGAATCGAAAACGCCATGCCTGAACGGGGAGCGGAGAGCCGGCCGACTTTCCGGGAGCGCAAGTCGCACGGGTGCGCCGCGTACGATTCGGCGGTCTTCCTCGGCGTATTGGACCGGTCGGATGAACAGCGTCGCATCCCGGACCGCCTCCGTGGCCGTCACCGTTACAGCCACATTCCGGAGACCCGACGCATCCATCATCCAAGCCTGATCCTCGACCGAAATGCGCGCATGGGCCCACCCGGCATATGTCCTGTATCGGACGGTATTCACGCGGTACGCCGAAGAGGATTCAATGACCAGGCCGTCGGCCTCCACCTGCACGTACAATACGACCGGTTGACCGATCGCAACGGCCTTGGGGACGTGTACGACACGGACCTGCGCGGCCGACGGAACCGCCACGAGCGCGACGAGAACCATCTGACACACCGCGAGTCGGGTGTGCGATATGATAGACTTGATGACCATGGGCAAATGGACACTGCAAGGTATTCGACTGGACGGGCCGAGTCAAGCAATGTACTTTGGTCCAGGCACCCATTGGTGCGCCTCGTGACACCATTCAGGACAGCGAACACCTCATACCCCACACCCTGCCGCCATGCACGTTCTGGTTACCGGAGCCTCCGGCTTCATCGGAAAATATGTCCTCAACGCGCTCGTCGAGCGCGGTCATACCGTACGGGGCCTGTCCCGCTCGCGTCCCGAAGAAACGGCAGCGTGGCCCACCATGGAATGGACGCACGGTGACGTGCTGCAACCCGGATCGCTCGGTGACGCCATGAAGGGTGTCCATGCCGTCGTCCATCTGGTCGGGATCATCGATGAGAAGCCATCCAAAGGCATCACGTTCGATGCCGTCCACCGGAAGGGTACGGAAAACGTCGTGCAGGCTGCCCGAAGTGCAGGCGTCAACGCGTTTGTCCAGATGAGCGCCAACGGAGCTCGGCCGGATGGCGTATCGGAGTACCAGACCAGCAAGTGGCACGCCGAGCAGACGGTGGCCGCCGCCGGATTCGCCCACTGGGTAATCCTGCGGCCTTCCCTGGTCTTTGGACGGCCGGAGCCGGGCCAGGAGGAGTTTTGTACTCGTCTGGCGTCCACGCTGCTGCGTCCGTTCCCGGTCTGGCCCATTTTCGGGGACGGGAAATACGAAATGCAGCCCGTCGCCGTCGAGAATGTGGCCCTGGCGTTCGCCCGTGCGGTCGACGAGCCCCGTGCCCACGGACGGACGTTCTGTGTGGCCGGACCCGAAGCCTTCGCTTATACCGAAATCCTGCGCCGGATGGCGGGCGGGGCGGGGTTGTCCGTCAAACCGATGATCCGCCAACCGGCCGCCCTCATGGAACCTCTTGTGACCCTGTTCGGCGGATGGGCGCTTCCCATCTCCATAGACCAGTTCCGCATGCTGTTGGAGGGGAATACCTGTGACCCGGCGGAATACGTGGACACGTTCGGGATTGAACCCGTACCGTTCACGCCGGAGACGCTTTCCTATCTGCGCGGCTGAGACGGCTCAGGGTTTTGGGGATCCGGTGGGGCGAACCAGCCCGGGTCGCTTCCGCAGAGCGTTTCAACACACCCATAAAAAGAAGAGAGGGCAGCGCCGTAGCGCCACCCTCTCTTTCCGGGGCGTGACAGCACGCCCGAATGCACATTCAGTCCTGGGGCCTGGTTACAGGTCCACCTGACGCTTCTTCAACAGGAAGAGACCGGACTCGATGCCCGTAACCACGAGCGTTCCGCTCTGGAAATACGGGTAGTTGCTCCAGGTACCGTTGAAGCCTGCCGTGTTGTCGTCGGCCTGGGGCGCGACGTCGAAGTAGGCCACTTCAACCGGATTCTCCGGGTCGCTGATGTCCAGCACACGCAGTCCCGAATTGTAATTGGACTGGTACATCAGATTGCCCTTGATGTACAGGTTGTGGTCGGAGGATCCGACGGTGCCCAGGTGTTCCTTGACGAGAACCGGTTCATCCAGGTCGGTGATGTCCCAGATCATGGTCCGCGTCTTGGACGTCGTGCCCTGCATTTCGTCCAACTCATCGTTCACGTAGTAGTACGCGAAATCCTCGGAAATCCAGCCCTGGTGCGTGTATCCCGCGTTGGGGTAGTCCCCCGTCGAGATGGCGACCGGGTTGCTCTTGTCCGTCACGTCGGCAATCGAAAGAGCCGTCTCGTTCGAACCGAAGCAGATTTCACGACCGGCGTAGTCCGAATCGGGACCGTTGTAGACCAGGCACTGCGCATCGTGGGAATAGCCTGTGCCTGCATTGCCCGTGCCTTCGTGACCGAAGCAACCGACGAACGTCGGATTCAGCGGATCCTGGATGTTGATCATGTGCAGGCCGCCTCCGCAGGTTTCGCCACCCGAGTTCACGCCAACGGCATAGGCGTAGCCGGTATCCTCATTGATGACAATGTTGTGGGCGCTGCCGATTTCACCGTAGTGGGCGTCGGCCTCGAACATCTGCGGTTCCGTGACGTCGCGCAGACGGGTGAGATCGAACACCTGCATGCCGTGCTGACCCGACCCGTCGGCCACGATGAAGGTGTGGTTGTTGTACACCTTCATGTCGCGCCAGGCCGCAGCATTCGCACCTTCGGTCATGGGCAGGTCACCCAGGTAGCGCGGGTTGTACGGATCGGTCACATCGACGAAGGACGTGCCGTTGTTGCGTCCTACGACAGCATACTCACGACCGGTCTCCGGGTCGGTCCAGCCCCAGACGTCGTTCATCCGGACGCCACGACCACCACCCAGGTCGGAAATGTTCAGGAAGGACAGCATGTCCACATCCTGGCACGGGAACTGGCTGGCCTCGCCATCCTCACAGCGGACTTCGCCACCGGTCATGGATTCGAACAGGTCCTTGTACGCGGTTTCGAGCGACTGCTCTACGACCCAGCCCTCTTCGTTCCAGGCCAGTACGTGTGCCGTGCCCAGCCCGTTGGATGCGCCGGCATTGCCGACGACGGCCAGACCTTCGCTCACGGCCATGGAGGTGCCACCCGTGGCATCGCCATCGGCCAGGAAGGAGGCGGACTCATAGCCGTTCTCACCACCCGAGTAGACGTAGACACTTCCTGCGCCACCGACCCACACATCCTGACCGACAATCTTGACGGCCGATCCAGTGCCCGGCTGGGCGACCGAAAACGGCAGCAGGAGTCCGGCCAGCTGGAAATTACCGGCCTGACCGCGGTAGACGGCCGCGCCGCCAATGCCACCCGCCAACTGCGGGGCGCCAACCACGACCATGCCGTCACGGGCATCCAGACCGAGTCCGAACTGCGAAGCGTCGAACACACCCGGGAATTTGCCCAGCGTGCCGTGGGCCACGAACGCATCCTGGTCGGCATGATAATAGAACACGTACACGTCGCCGTTGTTGTCATCGCCGGCCATGGGGGCGGCAACCAGGACGTTACCGTCCGAAGCGGCAACGGACAGTCCGAAGAAGCCTTGCTCCGGACGCCCTTCCGGGGCCAACTTCGTGTGCTGGGCCCACATGCCGTCGGCACCGCGACGGAACACGTAGGCTGCGCCCAACTGACCGTCGGCACCGGCCGCACCCACGACGAGCCAATCGCCGTCCAGCGCAATGGTCCGCCCGAATGAGTCGCCTTCCTGCGTGTCGTCACCGAGCAATTTCTGGGATTCGACCCACGCACCGTTGTTGTTCTTCTGGAAGATGTAGACGCCACCCGTGGAGTTGTCCATGAGCGTGGCGCCGACGGCCAACGTACGTCCGTCGGCAGCCAGGGAGCGACCGAAGCGGTCGTCTTCGCCGTTGTTGTCCGAAGCGGCCACGAGCTCGGCCTGCATCCAGCTGCCGTCATCACCCTTGCGGAAGACATGGACGGACGAGTTGGTTGAATTCTGGCCACTCATGCCGACAATGACGTCGTCACCGGAGACGGCCACGGCCCCACCGAACTGCTGGGCGACGGCCGGCATGGCCATGACCAACAGCACTGCGAGTGCAGAAAAAGTTCTGAAAAAGGTATTCATGTCGTAAAAAAACGATGGTTTGCGATTCGATCGCCCGACGGGCGCTTCCGATTTGACGGTCCGATCCTGTTCACGGAGCACCGCCGGATTTGTTACACGGACAGCGTGTATAGCCATGCAATGCACACGGTTCCCCCGGCATGGGCGAAACCGCTTCAGTCGAGGCACGCGCGGGGATCGGACGATACGTAATAGGACTTGCGATTGACCGCCTGGGGATCGGTGCACCCCCGGAGCGGAAGCAAATCGATGCGCCGGATATCGAACGGCCATCCGCCCGAGCGGATGGCGATGCCCCCTCCGGCCAATAGCGTGCCGTCATCCATGCGTGGGCGTTCGTAGGCGAGCACGCGTACCCCGTCCACCCTGTGCTCCACGCGTTCGGCACCCAATACGGTGACTTCCAGCGTCACCCACTCGTCCCCGTGATGGGTCTCAGAGGCCGAGCTGACACATTCCCGTCCCACGGCCCGACCACTCATGTCCATTTGCGTACCGGGCGTGCACGCATTGCCCGTGGGACGATCGTTTTCGCCGTCGCCGCCCAGCAATTCCACTTCCATCCCGACGTTCTCACCATTCGCTCCTTCCGTGGAGTGGACCCACACCGAAGCCCGACGCACGTCCCGTTCGGGCCACGACGCCGGGTCCAGGTCCGTTTCCGGAAAGCGGTATTCCAAACGAAGCCGGTAGAACGACCATTCCCCGTCATGCGCGAGGAATCGTCCTGGATCCGGCGCAATGCCATCCGCAGGAGTCCCGGGCAGGAATCGGAGGAGACCATCATCCACGTCGACCAGATCACGGTCTCCGTTCCAACCCGACAGGCTGCGCCCGTCGAACAGGCGAACCCAGTCTTCCCGATCGGGATCGGGGTCCGACTCCGGACCACCGCATCCGGCCGTGGCCAGCAGCAGCGCTGCGACGGCCATGACCACCCTTCTCGTGTGCATCATTTCAGATAGCGCTCCTGGAGGATGTTCACATGATGCTGCGCGTGGCCGGCCATGATCCAGACCAAGGCCCGGACGGTGAACTCCACCCCGCTGGCCGTCCCGCGCAGGACCAGGTCCTCCTTGGTCATGCCCTTCAGCAAGGAGATGGACGATGCGCGGATATGAACAAACTCGTCCACGAGACCCGCCAGGGGCCGCGATGCGAAGTGCCCGCCCTCCACGTAGCGATTCTGATCCATGCCGGGGAGCGGACCGGCGTCACCGCGTGCGAAAGACAGCGCCCGGTAGCCGAACACGCGTTCGGTGTCGTTGATATGACCGAGCACTTCCCTGACTGTCCACTTTCCGGGGGCGTAGGCATGGTCGGCCCGGTCAATGCCGATGGAGTTGAACAACCGCTCGAAAACGGCATGTTGCACCTTGTACGTCTCCAACAGGGAGCCGTCCGGCACGGCCGCTACATAGCCTGCATAGTACGGGGCATACTCGGTTTCGTCGGGGCGGGTACGGAACGCGTCAGTCATGGTCGTCGGTTGATTGGACCTGCAATCTACGAAGTACGGCAACGGTCTCCACGGCCGCCAGCACGGCTTCCTCACCTTTGTTGCCGACCCGCCCTCCGGCGCGTTCCTGCGCCTGCTGCATGGTGTCGCATGTCAACACCCCGAACGAGACCGGAACGCCCGTCTCCACCGCCACGGCCTGCAGGGAATGCGCCACCGGACCCGCGACGAAATCGAAGTGCGGGGTCTCACCGCGGATGACCACACCCAGGCAGACGACGGCGTCCACCTGGCCCGACCGCGCCCAGCCAGCGGCTACGACCGGCAGTTCGTACGCGCCGGGAACGCGGGAAACAACGGGTTTCGGGGCGCCCAGGCGGCGGCACGCCGCCTCGGCGCCCGCAAGCAACGCATCGGTCACCTCGGCATTCCACCGGGCGGCCACGATGGCCAGGCGGATGCTCGCGGCCTGCATCGCATCGACATCATCTGGAAAAGAAGGGGCACCGTCAATCATCAATCAGCTCCGAATGGTGGGACAGTTTCCGGACCTTGGTGGCCAGGTATTTCTCGTTGTCCGGCCCGCGCACGGCACGCGAGGGGACGCGTTCTGCAATGGTAATCCCGCACGTATCCAGGTCAGCGATCTTGTCGGGATTGTTGGTGATGAGCCGGACCGCCGTGACCCCGACATCGCGCAGCATGGATGCCGCCAGGAAGTAGCGGCGTTCATCGGCCTCGAACCCGAGGCACTCGTTCGCCTCCACCGTGTCCATGCCTTGGTCCTGCAGGGCATAGGCGCGGATTTTGTTGGCCAGCCCAATGCCCCGACCTTCCTGCCGGAGGTAGATCAGGTGTCCATGCCCGGACGCGGCAATGGCGGCGAGTGCGGCCTCCAACTGCGCCCCGCAATCGCAGCGCGTGGACCCGAGGGCATCCCCGGTCAGGCACTCGGAATGGACGCGTACGAGCGGCAGGGCTGCGTCCGGAACGGCCCCCGATCCGTGCACCCGTCCATGCACGGTTTCCGGCGGCATGGACAGAAGCAGATGATCCAGGCCCCACGCATCCCGGTAGGCCCGGACGGCAAACCGGCCGTGCCGGGTGGGCAGCACCGATTCCGCGATGAAGCGGACGGCCCGGTCCGGGGAAGCGGGAGCCGGGGCGGGAAAAGCCTGAGCCGGAGCAGCTTCAGCTTCAGCTTCGACCTCGGCCAGCGCATTCACATCCACGTACGGCATGCCGTGTCGGTCGGCGAAGGCGCGCAGGGCGTCGCCACGAAGCATGGTACCGTCATCAGCCATGATTTCGCACAGGATGGCCGCCGGCGGCTGACCGGCCATGCGGGCCAGGGCCACGCCCGCTTCGGTGTGTCCCCTGCGGGCCGCCAGCCCACCGGGATGCGCACGCAAGGGAAACAGATGGCCCGGGGTCGTGACCGATGTGGCGTCGGCATCCGGGTCGGCCAGCACGCGAGCCGTGACCGCGCGGTCCGATGCCGAGATCCCGGTGGTCACGCCTGCGGCGGCCTCGACCGAAACCGTGAACGGACTGCTGTGCCCGGCCTGCCCACGGACCGGCACCAGCGGCAGGTCGAAGCGGTCCACGAGTTCGGGCGCCATGGCGATGCAAATGAGCCCGCGTGCCTCCGTGGCACACAGGTTCATGAGTTCGGGCGTTGCGTGCCCGGCAGCGAACACGATGTCCCCCTCGTTTTCGCGGTCCGCATCGTCGGCCACCACGATCGGGCGACCCGCCGCGAAGGCGGCGATGGCTGTGCGTACGGCATCGTTCAAGGCGGTATTCATTGGGATGTCCCCGTAAGCCTGTCCCATCCGTGTCTCAACCAGCGTTCCATATAGCGCCCCACAATGTCTGTTTCAATGTTGGCCCGGTACCCCACCGGTTGGGTGCCGAGCGTGACCATCTGCTGCGTGAAAGCAATCAACATGACCGAGAATCCGTCGTCCCGGGCATCGACCACCGTGAGCGACGTACCGTCAATGGCCACGTATCCCTTCGGCACGACGTACCGGACGTAGGCCGGATCCAGCCGGAATGACAACCGGAGGCTGTCCCCGTCGACCGTGCGTTCCACGAGTTCCGCCGTCGTTTCAATGTGCCCCTGGACCATGTGCCCCCCGAACCGGCCATCGGCGGCCATGGACCGCTCCAGATTCACGCGGTCGCCCGCACCCAGCGCTCCCAGATTCGTCCGACTGAGGGTCTCCGGTGCGAGTCCGGCGCGGAATCCGTCGGCGGACCGTTCCACGACCGTCAGGCAGACGCCATTCACGGCAATGCTGTCGCCCACGGATGCATCGGTCACCACGAGCGAACACGCCACGTCCAGCTGACCGCCGTCGAGGTGCCGCACCATTCCCGTCTCTTCCACAATTCCTGTAAACATGGTCAGGTCCTCCAATCCGAGATCGTTCCAGAAATGAGCACATCGTCACCAAGCACGTGCACGCGACGGTCCCGGAGGCGCGGCGCGAGCCCCAGTTGACGTGATCCCTCGCCTGCCACCGAGGCGGGGGCTCCCAGGCCACCAATCACCACCGGTGCCATATAGGCATGCCACTCGTCCACGCATCCGGCATCCAGGAACGCGCCCAGGACCGTCGGCCCACCTTCAACGAGAAGGGACTGGATACCCAAGCCCCCCAACACGTTGAGCGCATCATCCATGGATACGCGGGTATCGTCCGTCGAAGCACACAGGTGCACGGCGCAGCCCGCATCTTCCAGCGCCCGTCGCGTCGCGTCCGGCATGCGATTGGTCGTGAGCACGAGCGTGCCCGGTCCCACGAGCGTCGCGTCCAGGGGAATTCGCCCGGACCCATCAAGTACGACCCGCATGGGCTGATGAAGGGATCCTGGTGCTTGAGCGTGAGATGTTGCGTGGTCTCCAGCCCATCCACCTGAACGCCGCGCGGTCAATTGCGGATTGTCGGCCACCACCGTCCCGACGCCCACCAGGATGGCGTCCACCACGGCTCTGACCCCGTGTGCGTGCGCCCGCGCCTCGTCTCCGGTAATCCACTGGCTCTCCCCGGACGCAGTCGCCACCCGTCCGTCCAGACTGGTGGCCGTCTTCGCAATGACCCAGGGTCGTCCATGGCGCATGTGATGCGCAAAAAAGCGGATGATCCACGCAGCCTCCTCTCCGCATACACCGAACTCCACGGACACGCCGTGCCGTTTCAGATGCGCCGCACCACCCCCATCCACATGGGGATTGGGATCGCGGGTGCCCACGACCACGCGGGCAATACCGGCGTCGAGGATGGCCGTCGTGCAGGGGCCGGTCCGTCCGGTGTGATTGCAGGGTTCAAGCGTCACGTACAGGGTAGCGCCCCGGGCCGAATCCCCGGCTTCCTGCAGCGCAAGGACTTCCGCGTGGGCCTCACCAGCCCGCCTGTGCCAGCCCCGACCGATGACCGTCCCGTCCGGGTGCACGACCACGGCACCCACGGGCGGATTGGGACGGGTATGCCCCAGTCCGCGGGCGGCCAGCTCGAGCGCCTCGCGCATGTAGTCCGTATCGGTCATCATCAGAATGGATGACTCCGGGGCACATGCAGGCGCAGGCATGCGGCCACCATGGACCACACGCCCGACATCTTCTCCCATCCGGACTGTACCGTCGGCTTCGGCCTCTCACCGAATCAACCTTCAGGGGCCTGCGGACAGGCCCGGGAAGGGTCACGGGCTCGGAGCTGTTACACTCCATACCGTCGGTCGGGAATTTCACCCTGCCCCGAAGATGTGTCCGTGGCTAACCGGTTTTCCGGGGCCAGGTTCTCCACCACCCGGGATTCTGCTCTTGAATCTTCATCGAATGGCCGCCACCACAGCCATCCGACGGCGCGCACCACCAACCATGCGACAGCCGCCACCAGTACGTGGACGCCCTCGGCACGCATGAGCCGGAAGAAGTGCCGGTCGGCCTCGGATCGGCGCAAGCACACGCGCCGCCCACCACGACAGCGGAAGCATCCGCGGCTCCGGTACAGCCAGTCGTGGATGAGGGGCGCGGGAATGGACAGGTGGTACGGCGTGATCAGGAACCAGAACGGCCGGGGCACGGAAGCGAGGTCGAACGTGAACCCGGCGGGTATTTCCACGATGTGTGAACCCACGACGACCTGGTAGTCGGACACCAACGTCCAGCAACCGGTTCGGGGAGAAAACGTGACGGCAGGGCGGAGCATGGGCAGGCAATCGCGTTCGCATGGGCAGCGGGACCGCTCATCCTTCTAAACGCCACCGGCGCGCGCAACGCGACGTGCGCCGCGGGTCACCCAGCAAACACGCATGAAGCGCTTTCTCTTTTCGTGTCCATGCCTTAATTACTGGCAATCCCCCACCCACCAAATGGAGTTACTCCCATGTCCATGATGAAGGAGTTCAAGGAATTTGCCATGCGTGGCAACGTGGTCGACATGGCCATCGGCATCATCATCGGCGGCGCGTTCGGCAAGATCGTGTCCTCGTTCGTGGCCGATGTCATCATGCCCCCCATCGGCCTGCTCATTGGCGGCGTCGATTTCAGCGAGTTGGCTTATGTCCTGAAGGAAGCCACCGCCGAGGCGGAAGCCGTCACCATCAGCTATGGCGTCTTTGTGCAGTCAGTCATCGACTTCGTCATCATTGCCTTCGCCATTTTCATGGTGGTCAAGGGCATGAACCGCATGAAGAAGAAGGAAGAGGCCGCCCCGGAACCCGCCCCCGCCGCTCCTCCCGAGCCGAGCGCCGAGGAAAAGCTGCTCACCGAAATCCGGGACCTGCTCAAGAAAGACTGATGGGCCGCGCTTTGGCGCACGTGATTCAGCCTACCGCTTCCGCAGGATCACCCCTTCCAGGAGGATATTGGCGGTAATCAGCGACGTGCCGGACGTGCGCGAGCACGTGACCGGAATGGAGGCCATCCTGAGGTCGCCCTCGGCATCGAGGACGGCGGGGATGGCCTCCGGCGCGTTGGCCGATCCCGCCTCGCCGTGCGGCGTCAGCGATACCGTGACCTCGCCCCGTTCGAACGTGCCCCGCTCATTGGCAATGCAGGTCTCACTCGGCCCCTGGTCGAAGCCGGCAGTTACGATATAGGTGGCGAAGGCCGCATTGAAGACGTACGTGCCTCCTTTTTCCAGGCGCAGGAATCCGTCGGTCATGACCCGGTGGCGGTCCGCCCGATCGCCCACATAGTCAATCCCTACGGTTTCCGGGATTTCCGAATCCAGGAACGGGGGATCGATGAAGCTGGCAGGCGCATCGAGTCGCTTCAGGGCAACAACATCCCAGACTTCGTCCGCCAGATCCAGCGGACCCGCCGTGCCCCCGAAGTCCTCACCGCCGAGCGGATCCAGATTCGAGCAGCCAACGAGCCCGAACACCACCAGCCCGAACCCGAGCGCCCGCCCGAACGACAACGCATATGTCAAGGCGCGGCGCATCAGACGCGGTGATGGTCCGCCTTCCAGTTCGTGATGGCCTGCTTGATGGCCTTCTGGGACAGGTTCTCGGACACAGCCCGCGCGGCGAGCGCATCGACTTCATCATCACTGGCAAACCGGAGGCCGACAATCTGCGCCATGGAGAGCCTGGAATCCAGCGGACGACCGGTACGGACAAACGATCGCAGGTTTTCTTCGGCCCGGATGGCCCGGTCCTGGGCCTTGAGGGCAAAGACCCGGCAATACCACAGCGCAGACGTGACCAACAGGCAAAGCGCCAGGATGAGGCTCGCGCTGTACTGTGCGTTCGTGCCCCAGGCCTCGTACATGTTCACACCGGCGCCAATGAAGGTGAGCAGGAGAACGAGGAACGTGAAATAGTGGAATCCGGGCACCATGCGGGCGTGGTTGGCAAAATTCTGTTCAGCCATGACAGTAGCGGTTCGTTTGGTGGTTTTCCGGAATATACGCGGGCCGTATGTTCACACGATCATAGAGTACGTCCATCTTCCCGGAATTCTGACATGGTCCGCTGTTTCCCGCGTTTTCCCGCCGCCGCGTTCACCCCCGTCGTCGCCGTCGCAGTGACCCTCGTTGCGCTCACAGCCCTGCTGTCCCCGGCGG
The DNA here is from genome assembly GCA_040221055.1 of Rhodothermales bacterium. Lineage (NCBI taxonomy): Bacteria > Pseudomonadati > Rhodothermota > Rhodothermia > Rhodothermales > Rhodothermales bacterium. The sequence goes on from JAVJVN010000020.1 coordinate 21,460, forward strand.
CCGTCGCCCAGGAAGCCGCTGACCTGGAACGCATTGGTTACTACGAAACCGCGCTCGGTGACTACGATTACCGGATTTCGTCCTCCGTGGACTCGACCCGCCTGTTCTTCAGCCAGGGCGTCCAGATGATGTACGCCTTCACGAAGCGCGATGCCGCCCGCTCCTTCCGCACGGCCGCCGAGCTCGATCCCACGTGCGCCATTTGCCACTGGGGCGAGGCCTGGGCGTGGGGACCGTACCTGAACGGCCCCATGAATGCACAGGATGCGCAGTACGCCGTCCACGCCGCCCGCCGAGCGGCTGAGCTCCGGTCTTCTGCCGACCCCCGCGAGCGCGCCCTCATCGACGCCATCGGCATCCGATACGCCGTCCCCTACGACCGCGCCGAGCAGGCCCGCCGCGACACCCTCTACGCCGAGGCCCTTGAGGGCGTCGTCCGCCAATTCCCGGACGACCTGGATGTCGCCACGCTCTACGCCGAGGCCCTGTTCCTGCTCGAGCCCCGCCGCGGCAACCGCGACGTGAACGACCCCGATGTCATTCGTCTGCACACCGTTCTGGAGGACATCCTGGCCCGTGACATCACCCATCCGGGCGCCTGTCACCTGTATATCCACGCCACGGAGTCGAGCCAGGAGCCGGCGCGGGCCGAGGCGTGCAGTGAATACCTGGCCGACGCCATGCCGGGGGCGAGCCACATCAACCATATGCCGTCCCACACCTGGAACGAAATCGGCCGCTGGGGCGATGCCGTGCGTGCGAACATCAAGGCCTGGCACGCCGACCAGCGCGCCGCCTGGGGCGAAGGCTTTGCCATCTACCCCTCCCATAACCTGCACATGCTGCTGTTTGCGGGGTCCATGGACGGCCAGGGCGGGGTGGCCACGCAGGCCGGCCGCGACTACACCGTGCTAACGGGCAATTCCATGTACGAAGCCATGACGCTGGTCCGGTTCGGCCGATTCTCCGAGGTCGCCGGGGTCGAGGCCCCGGATCGCGGCGGTGACGTCGCTCACGGGTTGTGGTCCTTCTCCCAGGGTTATGCCGCACTGAAGGAGGGCCGCCGGATGGATGCGCTGCGCCATCTGGCATTCGTGGAGGCACTGGCCGATACGTCGTCCGGTCGGTTCCGCTTCCATTCGGCCGAACAGTTGCTGGGATCGGCCCGTCACCTGTTGGCCGGGGAAATGGCGCGCATGGACGGGGATCTGGACGATGCGATACGCCACTTCGAATTGGCCGTGGCCTTCGAGGATGCCCTGGACTACGATGAACCCGAGCCGCTGCCCTTCGATGCGCGCCACTGGCTGGGATCGGCCCTGCTGGCCGCCGACCGCCCCGCAGACGCCGAGGCCGTATACCGGACCGAGCTCGAAGATCACCCTCGCAACGGGTGGTCGTACTTCGGGCTGTGGAAGGCACTGGAGGCCCAGGGTCCGTCGCGCGCCGCTGACGCCGAGGCGGCCCGGGCCGCATTCCAGACCGCGTGGGCCCGCGCCGATATCTGGTTGCGGGACAGCCGGTTCTGAGCCCGAAGTCGCGAGCGGGATCCGACGCTTTCGCGTTACATAGCGCGGCTATGTAACTCTGGCGGCGCGGCATACGTAGTGGCGCAAGGTATGTGGTCCGGACGGTCCGGCCACCCTTTCACCACGCGAATGTACCCGTGATACCCAAAGCCCTCGTCGCCGCATCGACCCGCCCGCTCATCCTGTCCATCCTCGCCGATTCCGGTGAGAGCTACGGCTATGACATCATCAACCGCGTCAAAGAGTTGACGGACGGTCGATTGGAGTGGCAGGATGGCATGCTGTATCCCGTCCTGCACCGTTTGGAGCAGGAAGGTCTGCTGCTGGCCCGGTGGGGCCGGTCCGAAACCGGACGTCGCCGCCGTTATTACCGGCTGAAGCAGGAAGGCCATGCCGCCCTTGAGCTCGAAAAGGAACAGTGGCTCCACGTCCACGAAGCCCTGGTGACGTTATGGAACGCGAGCTGAAAAAGCAGGTCGCCGCGTGGCGCCGCGCCATGGAGCAGCGCACGCCGTTCAAGCCGGCCCAACTGGACGAACTGGAAAGTCACCTGTTCGACGAGGCCGAGCGCCTGCTTGCGGACGGCAAGTCCGTGCGCGAGGCCGTGCTCGGCGCATCGGCCAGACTGGGCCATGCCGACGTCCTGGCTGGCGAGTACCGGAAAATCCAGGACGCATCAACATCCACCCGCGCGGCGCATCATCCCCTCATATTCAATCTCAGATGGAGTCTTGTCATGTTCAGGAATTATTTAACCGTTGCCATCCGGAGCCTTCGTCGTCAGGCCGGATTCTCGGCCATCACCATCGGTGGGCTGGGCGTGGGATTGGCCTGTGCATTCCTGATCATGCTGTTCGTGCGGCATGAGCTGTCCTACGACCGCTTCCACGAGAACGCCGACAATCTGTACCGGATGTATTTCCGGACCGTAACCGGTGAGAATGCCGGAGAGACCTCCACGAACTTCGCGGCGGGGATGGCCGGAATCCTGGACGGGCGCGTGTCCGGCCTCGTGGAGCTGTACCTGTACGAGGAGTCGCAGCCGGTGTACCTGGAGGTGGGCGGCGAGAGCCGTCGCATAGGCAAGGCCGGATTCATGGATCAGGCGGCCTTCAATGCGTTCACGTTTCCGCTCGTCGAAGGCGATGCACAACAGGCACTGGTGTCCCCGTCGTCCATCCTGTTGACGCGTGAGGCTGCCCGCACGCTGTTCGGGGACCGGTCTCCCGTCGGCGAGCTCGTTCGGTACGGGACCCGTGAACTGACCGTGACCGGCGTGCTCGAAGAACTGCCCAGCAATTCGCATCTGGAATTCGATGCGCTCCTCCCGTTCGATGTGATGGCCAACCGCATGGGGGATGATTCGCGCACCAACTTTTCCAATTGGAACTACTCCCTCTACGTCCGCCTTGCGCCCGGCGTGGCACCCGCCTCGCTGCACGATGCGTTGCAACAACCCCTCGTCGAACAGTTCGCGGGGGATGATGGCACGGTCTCGTCCGAATTGCTGCTGCAGCCCATCACGTCCATCCATCTGGCCTCCGAAATCCAGGCCGATACGAACGCCACGACCGATCCCCGGACGGTGTGGATGTTTGCGGCCATCGGACTGCTCATCCTGTTCATAGCGGGTGTCAATTTCACGAACATGGCGACAGCCCGGGCCATGCAGCGGGCCCGGGAAGTGGGCGTCCGGAAAACGGTCGGTGCCGTTCGGGGTCAGCTGACCTCCCAATTCCTGTTGGAATCCGGTGTCAGCGGCGTGATGGCGGCGGTTGTCGGGGTGGTGCTGGCCGTGCTGGCGCTCCCCGTGTTCTCCGGGCTGCTCGGCGTGGAAATGGGTCTCGGCGGAGGTGTCCTGTCGATCGCCGGTCTGCTCGGTGCCATGTTGGCCATCGGTCTGCTTACCGGGTTGATGGCCGGCGTGTATCCGGCGTTTTTCCTGTCGGCCTTCCTGCCGTCGCGCGTCCTGAAAGGGGAAATGGCCACCGGCGGTGGTTCGGCGGTCCTGCGCAAGAGCCTGATCGTGGCGCAGTTCGCCATTGCCATTGCCCTTGTGATTGCCACGGTCAGCGTGTACAACCAGTTGCAATTCATGAAGTCACAGGCCCTCGGCTTTGACCGGGAGCAGGTGGTGTACGCGCCCGTGAATGCCGAAATCAGGGAGAACTTCGACCGGTTGCGGACGACGGTCCTGCAGAGTTCGCGGATTGAGGCCGCCACATTGGCCGGCAATGTCCCGGGCCGCGTGGGCACGTCCCGCGGGTACAACTGGCCCGGGCAGACCGGGGAAGGCGAGGAAGGGCGCTCCTTTACAACCGTACTGGCGGACCACGACTACATCCGCACGTTCGGGCTGGAACTGATTGCCGGCCGGGACTTCTCCCGTGACCGGCCGAACGACTTCGAGAATGCGTACATCCTGAACGAGACGGCCGCCCGGGAGCTCGGGTTCGAGGATCCGGCAGCAGCCATCGGACAGCCTTTCCGGGCGTGGGACAAGGAGATGGGCGAAGTCATCGGTGTCGTCCGGGACTTCCATTTCCAGTCCCTGCACGAAGCCATCCATCCCGTGGTCATCAACATCAAGCCCTGGATTTCATGGGCAGCCTTCCGCGTGGCGCCGGGCGATGCCCAGGAAGCCGTCGACGTCCTGACGGCGGCGTGGGCCGGCGTCAGCCCGGGTTACCCGTTCGATTTCCGGTTCCTGGATGAGGACTTCAACCGGCTGTATGAAACCGAGCAACAGCTGGGTGACCTGTTCACGTTCTTCGCGCTGTTGGCCATCTTCGTTTCATGCCTGGGCCTGTTCGGCCTGTCGGCATTCAGCGCCCGCAAGCGGGCGAAGGAGATCGGCGTCCGCAAGGTGCTCGGCGCGAGCGTGACCGACATCGTGGTCATGCTGTCGCGGGAGTTCACGGTATTGGTCATCGTCGCATTCGCCCTCGCTGCACCGGTAGCCTGGTACCTGATGGATGCCTACCTGGCCGATTTCGCGTATCGCACATCGGTGTCGGTCTGGCTGGTGGCCGGAGCCGGGGTGGGCGCACTGTTGATCGCGCTCCTGACGGTCGGTTACCAGGGCATCCGCGCATCGACCGTGAATCCGGTGGTCGCGCTCAAGACGGAGTAGGGCCTGCTCTGCAGCTCATTTGCTCAGCAGCTCACACAAGAACGGAAGGTGGTCAGCGTCGGTCCGCCGGTCGAAGCCCGGTCATGTCGAACACCCTCCCGCTCCGGATGAGCGCGTCCGTACTGCCCGTGACGCTGGCCTTCCCCTGGGCGACGGCTTCCCTGAGCAACACGGTCCCGGCCAGCAGATCCCGGTACGTGGACGCATCGGCCGTGAGCGTGAAGGCCGGATCGGGCGCCGGGCCTTCCCAGGTGTGCAACTCCCCGTCGCACACGTGGGCATGGAAAATGTCGTCGCCTATCCGGTACTCATAGTACTCGTCCACGCCCTCGGCCCGATCCGGCCGGAATACGGCGTGCATGATGAGGACCGACGAACTCGGTACATGGTAGTCGTCGGCTGCCGGCGCCGGCGCAATGCCCAGACCCCAGCGCGCCAACGGAACTATGGTTTTTTCAAGCTCGCGGCCGGTCTCCGTGAGTTCGTATTCACCGGAGTCCAGCTTCCGCAACACACCAGCCGCCGCCAGGGACTTCAACCTGTCCGCCAACAGATTCGTCCCGATCCCGTGCAGACGCACCTCGAGCTCGGAGTACCGCTTCGGCCCGGTCATCAATTCCCGGACCAAGAGCAGACTCCACCGCTCGCCGATCACGTCCAGCGCCAACGCCAGACCGCAATATTGTCCGTAGGATCGTTTGGGCCGGGTTTTTTGCTTTGAAGACATGGCGGCTGTCCTGAATACCGTGGTCACTTTGAATGAACACAGCCAGTCTACTGATCAGCTATATATTATTCAAGTAATCGCTATTGTTTTTCAAGCCGTCCTGGAAGACTGTTGATATGGCAATGGATTACTTGGCCACCGCTTCGAAACGCGCTTGAAGATCCTGTAGTTCTGACTTCAATTCCATATAGCGCTTCTCGGCCTCCCCGCCAGGGTGTTGGTCGGCACCGGATGTCATCCCGTACAGGTACCCCATCTGGTTCAACATCATGGGGGTCGCATAGCTGTCGGTATCGGAATTCTCCAGCGCCTCTGCGATGGCGGTCAGTTCCTTCCTGGCGTCGGCGCCCTCCGGCAATGCCTCAAGGGCCTTCTCCACCCGGTCCTGCAACGCATAGGCCTCGGAGATCAGCGTGACCATTTTCTGGTTGAAGGCCAACTGCACTTCCATGTCTGCCTGCGATACACCTTCCAGGCGCGGGTCGGGGACGATGGTCAACACCTGTGTGCGTTCCACCGCGCCGGCCCTGAGCGTGAGGGTGTAGTCCCCGGGGACGGCCATCGGGCCTCGGCCGGTCCGGCCGTTGCCGTAGTCCGGTCCCTCATGGCGCATGTCCCACACGAACCGGTGGACGCCGGGGGTGGTGTCGAGATCGCTGCCGCGCGGGGCCGGGCGGGGCGGCTGGCGCATGCCCTGTTCCTCACTCGCGGGCGCTGCGGCTTCCCCCTCGAACGACCCGACGAGTGTACCTGCGGCATCGTGCACCTCCAGGGTGACCCGACCGGTGAAGCCTTCGGGCAAACGGTAGTCAATCCGGGCGCCCGGTGGCGCGTATTCAGGTTCCTCGGGCCGTCCGCCCCGGGCCCCCCACCGTCCACGGACAGCCGGGGCCGGAGCAAACAGGTGGGGCTCTGCCTGGAACGCATCCATCTGCAAACGGGCTGTGCGGTGCGCGCCGGCCCATTCCCGAACGGGGCTCAGGTCGTCCATCACCCAGAAACCGCGTCCCATGGTGGACAGCACCAGGTCGCCGTGCACCAATCGCATGTCGGTGATCGGCGTGACCGGCAGGTCGAACTGGAACGTCTGCCAGCTTGCGCCATCATCCATGGAGACCCATACGCCATAGTCCGTACCGGCATAGAGCAGCCCCGGCACTTCGGGATCGACGCGCAGGATCCGCGCGGGGTGGTCGGCAGGAATCCCGGTCGCTATCCGGGTCCACGTTTTGCCGTAATCGGCGGTGCGATAGAAGTACGGTGTGAAATCATTCAACAGGTACCGATACGCCGCGAGATACGCCACGCCCGGCGTGTGCGGCGATGGGTCCAGGCTGTTGATGCGCCCCTCGGGCGGCATGTCGCCCGGCGTCACGTCCACCCAGGTCGCTCCCCCGTCCCGCGTGACATGCACCGGACCGTCGTTGGCGCCCGTCCAGATGACGCCGGGCTCCAGGGGAGATTCCTCGATGACGTAAAGGGTCGAGTAGTGCTCCTCCCCCGTCCCGTCCCGCGTGATGGGGCCGCCGGAAACCATCTGCCGCTCCGGCCGGAAGGCGGTCAGGTCCGGGCTGATGGTTTCCCAATCCTGCCCGGCGTTCCGCGTCCGATGGACGTACTGGGAGCCATGGTAGACCGTCTCCGGATCGTGCGGCGAGACTTCGATGGGCACGACACGCTGGAACCGGTACGGCAATTCAGCCGGATTGCGGCTGTACAGGTTCCACGCACCTACGTAGTAGCTGCGCTCCTGGCCCGTCCGGTCGTTGTAGACCCCGAACTGGCCCTTGCAGTTGGCATAGACGATGTCGGGATCGCCCGGCTTGGGCACGACCGGTCCGGTTTCGCAGCCGCCGACGGCCTCCCAGTACGCCTGGTATCCGCCAGCGCGGGATCCGGCCGGATTGGACGGGACCCGGATGGTGGAATTGTCCTGCTGCCCGGAGTAGATCCAGTACGGGAAACGGTCATCCACGTCGGCGGAGTAGAGCTCGGCGGTCGCCTGGTTGTCCTGCGGGGACCACGTTCTCCCCCCGTCGAGGGTCACGTTCACACCCCCGTCGTTGGCCTGGATGTAGAGATCGGTATCATCCGGATTGATCCACATGTCGTGGTTGTCGCCGTGCGGCGTTGAAATCCGCACCCAGGTCTTGCCGCCGTCATCCGAGCGATGGAAGCCGAGGTTGTTCACGTACACCCGGTCCGCATCCACCGGGTCTGCATCCACGTTGGTGTAGTAGAACGGGCGCGTCATGAGGAAGCCCTCGTTGGACACCAGTTGCCACGATTCCCCGTGGTCATTGGAGCGGTACAGGCCTTCCACTTCCGGCCGGGCCTCCACAAGCGCATAGATGCGCGACGCATCGGCCGGCGTGACGGCAAAGTCGATCTTGCCGATGAGGTCCGTCGGCAACCCCTTCATGCTGCGGGTCCACGTGGCGCCCGCATCGTGCGAAACATAAATGCCATTCTCGGAGCCATCATCTCCCGAAATGATGGTCCACGGTTTGCGCTCGGCATGCCAGAGCGCAGCGTAGACCTCATCCGAATTGGCCGGATTCAATTCCAGGTCGATGGCACCGGTCCGGTCACTGACGTGCAGGACATGCTGCCAGGTGGTGCCCCCATCCACCGATTTGTAGACGCCCCGGTCCGGGTTCGGCCCGAAAGGTGAACCCTGCGCCGCGACCCAAACGATGTCGGGATTCGTGGGATGCACCACCACAGCGCCGATCTGACCGGTCTTGCGGAGGCCCATGTGTGTCCAGGTCTTCCCGGCGTCGGTTGATTTGTACAGGCCGCGCCCGATGATGACGTTGCTGCGCAGGCCGTCGGATCCGGTACCGACATAAATGATGTCGGGGTTGCTGTCGGCCACGTCAATGGATCCGATGGAGGCCGTTTCGAAGAAGCCGTCGGAGATATTGGTCCAGGTCTGCCCGGCATCGGAAGTTTTCCAGACGCCGCCCCCCGTGGATCCCATGTAGAAGGTGTGGGGATGAGCGCGGTGACCGGCCACCGCCGTCACCCGACCGCCGCGCGAGGGCCCGACGTATCGGTAGTCCAGGTCCTGGAAGGTGGATTCCAGGCTGGCAGGTGCGGCTTGGGCGGATGCTTCCTGTGCCTGGACAGGCATCAACATCAACGAAAGCAGGGCGAGCGAAGAGAAGCGGAAGGCACGTGGTGGGAAGAATGACATGTCGAGCGGACGTGGGTGGAACAGATGCCCCAAGGTAGCATCGGTTCAGGTTCTGGACCTCAGAAATCCTCGACCAACACCCCCATCTTTCCCATCTGCGCGTCGCGCATGGCTTCCAGTATCTGCGTGGTCGTGTTCATGACGTAGGGACCCGACGTTACCACGGGCTCGCCTATCGGCTCGCCGAGCATGAGCAACGCACGCGTATCCATGTCGGCATCCACACGCAACGGCCCCACGCCGGCCAACTCGGACAAATATCCACCGGGCAGCTCCACCTCCTCATTCAGTGTCAGCTGACCGTCGAGCGCATACAGGAATCCCACCTGGCCGTCCGGAAGCGCCAGCGTCGTGGACGCCCCTTCCTCGGCGTGCAGCACCAGTGCGGTGATGGGCGTATGGGTGAGGACGGGGCCTGCGGTCCGGTCCAGCGCCCCGGTTACGACCTGGACGTGGAATCCATCCTGCTCGAGGACCGGAATGTCCGCTGCAGACAACCCCTGGTACCGGGGCTGCACCATTTTGTCACGCGCCGGGAGGTTCACCCAGATCTGCATGAGTTCCCATTCGCCACCCTGCTCGGCCAATTCCTTCGTTGGACGTTCGGAGTGGACAATGCCCATGCCCGCAGTCATCCACTGCACACCCCCTGCCCGGACCACGTGGTCATTGCCACGTGAGTCGCGATGATGCACCCCTCCCTTGAAAACGAACGTGACCGGCTCGAAGCCCCGGTGGGGATGCGGAGGCACGCCTTCCTGGGACTGCCGCCCCCCGGGCTCGAACGTCACCGGACCGGCGTGATGCACCAGCAGGAAGGGATCGATGTTGTTGATGCGGGCATGCGGAAGCGGCTGCCTGACGGCGAAGCCGCCCATGTTCATGTGGACGGCCCGGACGGGCGGATAGGCGGTGCGATGCATGACTTGGCCGTTGGCGTGGTAATGATTACGCAAATATGCAATCTTATACTGCAAGCAAGGGCCGGTTTATCCCGCAACCCGGGCACCGTTCCCCGACCAGCGCTTCATCACCATCATCCTTCCTTGTCATGAACCCTGTCAATTGGTTTGAAATCCCTACGTCCGACCTGGATCGGGCCCAGCGCTTTTATGAGACCGTAATCGGCGTGGAACTGAACCGTCAGGACGTCATGGGCCTGCCCATGGCCTGGTTTCCGATGGTACCCGGAGCGGCCGGATCGTCCGGAGCCCTTATCCAACAGGAGTCCTATGTGCCATCGTATGAGGGCAGTCTGGTCTACCTGAGCGTGGACGATGTAGCCGCGGCGCTCGATCGCGTCCGCTCGGCGGGCGGAAAGGTCATCACCGAAAAAATGAGCATCGGTGAGTACGGCTTCGTGGGCCATTTCGAGGACTCGGAAGGCAACCGCGTAGGGCTGCATTCGAACGAATAGACGGTTGGCTTGTCGCTGGGTGCGGTCGGTTCGGGTCAATTCTCGAACCAGTTCACGACGCTCAGCCCTTGGAAGGACGCAAAATCACGTTCATTCCGGGTCACCAGAATAAGAGAACGAGAAGCCGCCGTAGCTGCGATCATACCATCCACGAAGGCGGGTGTCTGACCGGCAGCCGTCAGCCTGGCTCGTTCGCGGGCATGCCATATGGATGCGGCGGAGTCATATTCCAGGACCTGCAGCGCGGGCAGCACCATGGTCTCCAGATACTTCGAAAGCCAGGCTTTCTTACGTCCGTCCGGCAGGCGTACTACACCGTACACCAGTTCATGCAGACACACGGATGAAATGGCGGACTCTCGTCCGTGACGCCTCATTTTCGCCAGAACGTGCGCGTGAGGATCAGGACGCGACAGTTCCGATACGATGTTGGTATCCAACAGATACCGGATCATGATTCCCGCCCCGGCGACCGATCGCGAAGTCCCTCCAGGTCTTCCGGGTCCAGGGGCGACGGCCCGTACGTCTTCAGGAATTGGTCGTAGAGTTCGCTGAAGGGACGCGGTCGCTGCTCCAACGCCTCCTCCAGCAACAGGATGGCCTGTTGATTCAAACTGCGTCGTTCTTCGTCTGCGAGTCGGCGAAGACGGTCCATGAGGTCGTCCGGTATGGATTTCAAGGTCAACGATGCCATTCCGATTCCCCGTTTTGGTTCCATAATGGTTCCAACGACGGGATCGACGTCTGGTTTCGACACCGTCAGGGCGGCGGCATAACCGGCTGCGTGAATCCTATATTGGGGCGAACCAATCCCGCTCTGCCCTAACCAGCCCGAATAGCCCCATGCGCTGCATCCATTTCCCGATCCCGGCCTTTGTGTTTTCCGCACTGGCCCTGGCCTTGCTTCTGCCCCCGTCCGCCATGGCCCAGGACGAGTCCAAGTGGGACGTGAATGACGCATTCGGCCCGACCGAGAACGTGTCGTTCACGACCACGGAAGGAACGTGGATGAGCCTCGACGTGTCGCCCGACGGCGAAACCATCGTGTTCGATCTGCTGGGCGATCTGTACACCATGCCCATCGGAGGAGGCCGCGCCACGCCGCTCACATCGGGGCCGGCGTGGGATGTGCAGCCCGTGTTCAGCCCGGACGGGTCCCGGATTGCCTTCACCAGCGATCGGGCGGGGGGTGACAACATCTGGACGGTGGCCCGCGACGGATCGGACCCGAAGCAGATCACCAAGGAGTCGTTCCGGCTGCTGAACGGTCCGGCGTGGACACCTGACGGCCAGTACCTGTTGGCGCGCAAGCACTTCACATCGGGCCGGTCGCTTGGCGCCGGTGAAGTCTGGATGTATCATGCGTCCGGGACGGCCTCGGGCGGACTCCAGCTCACGGAGCGAAAAAACGACCAGCAGGATCAGGGCAACGAGATCGCCGTGAGCCCCGATGGCCGGTACGTGTATTACAGTGAGGACATGTCGGGCGGCTCCACCTTCGAGTACAACAAGGATCCGAACGGCCAGATCTACGTCATCCGTCGCCTGGATCGGGAAACCGGCCGCACGGAGAGCTATGTGACGGGCGCCGGTGGATCGGCCCGCGCCACCCCCTCCCCGGACGGTAAGAAGCTGGCCTTCGTCCGCCGGGTCCGCGACAAGAGCACGATTTACCTGTTCGATACCACGACCGGCCGCCAGCGCATGGTGTATGACGGCCTGGATCGGGATCAACAGGAGGCCTGGGCCATTTTTGGTGTGTATCCGCGCATGGACTGGACACCGGACGGCCGCTCCATCGTGTTCTGGGCGGGCGGAGGTATTCACCGACTGGATGTGGCAGCCGGCACCACGACCCCCATTCCCTTCAGTGTGGACGTGGAGCGCACCATCCATACGGCACTGCGGGTACCGGTTGACGTCCTTCCGGAGCAGTTTGAAGCCCGGATGATCCGCGACGTAGCCTCGTCCCCCGACGGAACACAGGTGGTGTTCCACGCGGCCGGATACCTGTACGTGAAAGAGCTTCCGGACGGCATGCCCCGCCGGCTCACGTCCCAGACCGATCATTGGGAATACAGCCCGTCGTTCAGCCCCGACGGCCAGACGCTTGTCTACACGACCTGGGACGACGACACGTATGCCACCATCCGTGTGCTCTCCTTCGCGAACGGCCGGTCACAGGTCCTTACAACGCGGCCCGGGCACTACCACGAACCCCGGTTCTCGCCCGACGGAACGCAGATCGTGTACCGCCGCGGCGGTGCCAGTTCGCTGATCGGTCCGCTTCACGGGATGGACACCGGTATCTGGCGCATGGCATCGACCGGCGGAACGCCGGTGTTGGTCAGTCGGGGAGGCTCCGATGCCCGCTTCGGCCCCGATGGTGAGCGCATCTATTTCATGAGCGGCGGAGGCCTGAACAAATCCTACCGGTCCGTGGACCTGCATGGCAGCGACGAACGCACGCATTTCACCATGAAGTACGCCAATGTGGTGGTTCCCAGTCCCGATTTCGAGTGGGTGGCGTTCAATGAGTTGTTCAACGCCTACGTGGCCCCGTTCCCGAAAACCGGCGAGGCCGTGGACCTGGACAAGGATACAAAGGCGGTACCGGTAACACGGATCACGGAAGACCTGGGTACGGATGTCCACTGGTCGGCCGACGGGCAGCGCATCCATTGGGTGATCGGTCCCACCTATGTCAGCACGGAACGGCCCTCGGGAGAGGCCGGTCGCTTGGACAAGGACGACGTGTCCTCCACCCGGACGGACCTGGGACTGGTCCTGGAAAGTGATGTCCCGGAAGGCATGACCGCTATTACGAATGCGCGGATTGTGACCATGAACGGGGATGAAATCATTGAGCGCGGTACGGTGGTCGTGGACGGCAACCGGATTGTGGCCGTTGGCCCGACGGCCTCGACCACGGTCCCGGACGGAGCGCGCGTGGTGGATGGGACCGGAAAGACAGTGCTGCCCGGATTCGTGGATGCCCATGCGCATGTATCCCATTTCTTCTCCGGACCGGTACCGGAACAGCACGCGGGGTATTCGGCCAACCTGGCCTTCGGCGTAACGACCGCGCACGATCCGTCGGCCAATACCGAAACGGTATTCACACTGTCGGAAATGGTGAAGGCCGGTCGCCTGCAGGGACCCCGCATTTTCTCAACCGGGACCGTCCTGTACGGGGCGGATGGCGACATGCGGGCCATTGTCAATTCCATGGAAGATGCACGCTCACATTTGCGACGCATGAAAGCCGTCGGAGCCGTCAGCGTGAAGAGCTACAACCAACCGCGCCGTGACCAGCGCCAGCAGATCATGCAGGCCGCACGGGAGCTGGGAATGAACGTGGTGCCGGAAGGCGGTTCGACGTTCAACCACAACCTGACCATGATCGTGGACGGGCATACGGGCATTGAGCACAACGTTCCCGTGGCTCCCCTGTACCACGATGTACTGGAGTTGTGGCGTCACAGCGGAACGGGCTATACACCTACGTTGGTGGTAGCCTACGGTGGACCCAGCGGCGAGCGCTGGGCCTACGAGCAGGACAACGTATGGGAGAATGAACGCCTGCTGCGCTACGTGCCGCGTTCAGGCATCGATCCCCAGTCCCGCCGCCGACAGAAAGCCGCCGGCGACGAGTATTTCCACGACGAGATTGCGGCCGCTGCCAAACGCCTGGTGGATCAGGGCAACCTGGTCCAGATCGGCTCGCACGGTCAAATGCAGGGCCTGGCCTTCCATTGGGAAATGCGCCTGCTGGAAACCGGTGGCTTCACACCGCACGAAGTGCTGCGTTCGGCCACGCTCCATGGTGCCCGCTACCTGGGCATGGACGGCGACATCGGCTCCCTGCAGGTCGGCAAACTGGCCGACCTGCTGCTGGTGGACGGCAATCCACTGGTCGATCTGCGCGCCGCCGAGAACGTCTCGCACGTCATGATCAACGGACGGCTCCTGGATGCCATGGCGCTGCCGCGGGGAGCCCGGGCAGACCTGGACTAGTTCAGACCTGGACTAGGGCGGATTATTCCGGACGCTCCAGGACCGGGAGGTCGAGTGCGGCAATCCTGCGCTCGAATTCCGGCACCCGGATGTCCAGGATGGCCGTCCATTTGCCGAGTTCGTCGTTGATTTCCGCCACCAGCTGGTCCCGGACGACGTACGCCTGGTCCGTGGGGCGGTAGTTGCCGCTTGCCACGACCCCGCCCACGGCGGCCAGCTTGTTGTTCAACCGGATGGGAAAGTTCAGCGGGTCCTGACCGGACCGGTTCTTGGTCTGGTACAACGCCTCCTCGATGGCCGTCATGTCGGCTACCATGGAATCGGCGAGGGCCTCCACGTCTTCGTTCCCGTCCGGAATGCGCTTCACCAGGTCATTGATCTGGGTCCGGAAGGAACGGATGTGTTTGATGGTCCTGTGGGTTTCCGAGAGCTTGTCCCGCACGTCAATCAGGAAATCGAACTGCTCCTGCAGGTCGGCCATGGACGATTCACTGCGGGGATCGGGCTGGATCCCGAAGGGGACCTCCGTCGAGTCGTCACCTGCAACCAGGCGGGCCCGGTACGTGCCGGGGACGGCGCGTGGGCCCCGCACGGATCCCGCCCACATGATGAGCCCATCGAACGATTCCGCATCCTCGTACCGCATGTTCCAACGGAACTCGTTGAAGCCGGCTTCCGCAGGCACATCGTCGTTGTCGAACGATTGGATAAGCGTGCCGTCGGTTTCCAGGATCCGGAGGGTCAACGCATCTTCCATGTCCTCGGGCAGCCAGTACCGGAGGCGAACCGCTGACTCGGCACCGAGGGTGATCGGGTACGGACTGTGGAAGCGGTAGGACTCCGCCACCTGATCGGCACCTACATGGTGCAGCGGCGTGAGGTCCTCCATGATCCAGAACGCGCGTCCCTGAGTGCCTACCACCAGATCATGATCCCGCCATTCCAGGTCGGTGATCGGTACGATGGGCAAGTTCTGCTGGAAGGGTTGCCAATGGGCACCGTCATCGAATGAGATGTACATCCCAATCTCCGTACCGGCGAACAGAAGCCCGTCCACGACCGGGTCGACTTCAATGGCGCGCGTGAAGTGATCGGCCGGAATCCCGTTCGTGATCTTCGTCCAGGAAGCGCCGTAATCGGACGTCTTGTACAGGTACGGGGCAAAATCGTCGGACTTGTACCGCGTTCCGGCCACGTACAGGCCGCCCGGGTTCCGGGGATCCACGACCATGTCGTTCACCTGCATCCACTCCGGAAACAGGCGTGCCGGCGGTGTGACATCGGTCCAACTGGCTCCACCGTCGCGCGTGATGTGGATGAGGCCGTCATCGGATCCGGTCCAGATGACCCCCGGCTCCGCTCCTTCCGCAAAGGTGAAGATGGTGGCGTAGTACTCGACCGCGGTATTGTCTTTCGTGATGGGACCGCCGGAGGGCCCCAACGTCGTCGGGTCGTTGCGGGTCAGGTCGGGTGACAACGCCTCCCAGGACTGCCCGTCATTGTCGCTCTTGAACAGGACCTGGGCGGCCGTCAACACGCGTCCGGGTACGTGCCGGGAAAACTTGATGGGGAAATTCCATTGGAACCGGTACGTGTAGTCCTCCGCGCCGTGACCCATGGGATTGTCCGGCCAGACGTTCACGTTCCGGGACTGCCCGGTCCGGTGATCCAGCCGCTGCAGGTAGCCACCGTACGAGCCCCCGAACACCACATCCGGGTTGTCCGGATGGGCGGCCAACCAGGCACTCTCTCCTCCGGCAGTCTCTTCCCAGTCGTCTTCGCTCCCGGTGGAGGTATGCAGGATGCGAACGGTCGAGTTGTCCTGCTGGCCGCCATAGATGCGGTATGGGAAGTGGTTGTCCGTCGCCACGCGATAGAACTGGGCCGTCGGTTGGTTGTGATACGTGCTCCAGGATTCACCACCGTTGTACGTGACCTGGGCACCGCCATCATCGGCCACAACAATGCGATCCGGGTCTTCGGGAGCAATCCAGAAGTCATGGTGGTCACCGTGGGGTGTAGAGACGGACTCGTACGTACGACCGCCATCCGCCGAATGCCACAGGCTCACATTCAACACCCAGAGATCATTCTCATCCTGCGTTCCGGCATACAGGCGCGTGTAGTACCAGGCCCGCTGGCGCAGATTCCGGTCGTCGTTTATGCGGCGCCAGCTCTTTCCGGCGTCCTCGCTGCGATACACACCGCCCTCCTCATGCTCTACGATCGCCCAGACCCGGTCCGCATTCACCGGGGAGACCGCCACGCCGATAATGCCCAGCACTCCCCCGGGCAGGCCGTTGTCCTGGTTCGTGAGCTCGGTCCACGTATCCCCGCCATCCGTCGACTTGTAGAGACCCGAGTCCTCCCCGCCACTGGACAATTCGTAGGGGGAACGATACACCTCCCACGTCGAGGCATACAGCACGCGCGGGTTGGACGGGTCCATGACCAGGTCGACGGCACCTGCCTTGTCGCTGACGAACAGGACCCGCTCCCACGTGGCGCCTCCATCCTTCGAGCGATACACCCCCCGCTCCTCGCTCGGACCATAGATGCGTCCCAGCACGGCGGCATACACCAGGTCTGGGTTACGCGGATGGATGCGTACACGGGGTATGTGATGGGAGTCGGCCAGCCCGCTGGCCGTCCAGGTACGCCCGGCATCCACGGACTTCCACATGCCGGATCCGTGGGACACGTTCCCTCGCAACGTCTTTTCGCCACCGCCCACGTAGATCACATTGTTGTCCCACTCGGACACAGCCACGGCGCCAATGGATCCGCCGAAGTAGCCGTCCGAAATATTCTCCCACGACCCACCCCCATCTTCCGTTCGCCACACGCCTCCTCCGGTCGCGCCCATGTAGAACAGGTCCGGCTTTCCGGGCACGCCCGTCACGGCCGCGCTGCGGCCGCCCCGCTCCGGACCCACGAAACGATACTCCAATCCCTCAAGCAGGGATGGGTCTACGGACTGGGCCTGGGCAAAGGCCGCGGGCGAGAGGACGAGCAGAAGCAGGGCAAGCAAGCGGTGCATGGGACTTTGGGAGTAGATATACAGTGCGGGCGGTCAGGCCCGATTACCGTACCAAACATACCGCTCCCCGAACCTTCTTGCACTCGTCTGATCACCGCAACCAGCGTGTCCGGATCGTCGCCTCCAGGGCGCCCAACCCCACCAGCAAGGGCGACACGTCGTCGGTCTCCACATCCATGACCACATACCCGACATCCGGCATGGTTTGCAGGTATTGGCCGGCAATATTCACGTGATTGGCGGCCAGTACACGGTTCACCGCCGTCAGCACCCCGGGCTCGTTCCGGTGGATGTGCAGGATGCGGCGGGCAGACACATGATCCGGCAAACTGACTTCCGGGAAGTTGACCGCGCCCACGGTGGATCCGTTGTCGGAATACTGGATGAGCTTGATGGCCACGTCGGCCGCAATATTCTGTTGGGCCTCATGCGTGCTGCCACCTATGTGGGGCGTCAGGAGCACATTGTCCATGCCCTGCAATTCAGATGTGAACCGCTCCTGTGTCGTGGCCGGCTCCTTCGGAAAGACGTCCACGGCAGCACCGGCGACGTGTCCGCGTCGAAGGGCTTCAGCCAGCGCCGGGATGTCCACCACGCCGCCGCGCGACGCATTCACCAAGTGACTGCCGGGCCGCATGCGGGCCATTTCAACCGCACCGATCATGCCCCGGGTGCTCGGCGTATCGGGTACGTGCAACGTGACGACATGCGCGGCCCCCAGGACCTCTTCCAGACTGGTGCAGGCACGGGCGTTGCCCAGCGGCAACCGGGGCGCCGTATCGAAATACGCGACATGCATCCCCAATCCTTCGGCCAGCACGCCCAATTGCATACCGATGTGCCCGTATCCCACAATACCCAAGGTTTTTCCGCGGACCTCGTGGGCCCCATCGGCGCTTTTCTGCCACTCGCCCCTGTGCGCTGCCGCATTTCGGGCCGGAATTCCCCGGAGCAGCAGGATGATCTCGGCCAGGACGAGTTCGGCGACCGACCGGGTGTTGCCATATGGTGCGTTGAATACGGGAATCCCGAGCGTGCGGGCAGCAGCCGTATCCACCTGGTCGGTCCCGATGCAAAAACACCCAACGCCGGCGAGGCGGGGAGCGGCGGCCAGGATATCTGCCGTCAGCTTCGTACGCGAGCGGATGCCCACGAAATGCGTGTCCGCAAGGCGTTCGGCCAACTCATCGGGCGGCAAGGTGCCGCGTATGCAGTCCACATTGGCATAGCCGGCGCGCGCAAAATGCTCCACGGCCGAGGCATCTATGCCCTCCAGGAGGAGAATCCGGATTTTATCTTTCGAAAGCGACAACATGGTCAGGTCATGCTACATTGCAGGTGTCCAACTTACCCCGGCCAAAGGAAAGAACCATGATTCCTGTACGTATTCCCGACGGGTACGCCAGCCGTATCCTGTTGCCCTGGGCGCTCGCGTTGTTGTCCGCACACATGCTGGTCATGATGTACCACTACTGGATGGACGACGTGCCCTGGCTGGTCCGTCAATTGATTGACCTGGATGAGGAAAACAATCTGCCGACGTGGTTCTCCAGCTTCCTGATGCTGAACGTGGCCGGCCTGCTCTTCCTCATCCGGAAGTCGACCGATGCGTGGCGTGGGCACTGGACGCTGTTGGCGGCAGGCTTCTTCCTGATGTCGGTGGACGAAGTGGCCGGGGTCCACGAAACGCTCAACACGGCGACGGACACCTTGTGGGTCTGGCCGGCGCTCGCGTTGGTAGTCTTGCTGGGTTTGTGGTTCCTGCCGTTCCTGCGGGCCCTGCCGCGCGCCACCACCTTTCGGTTCATCCTGGCCGGATTGGTGTTCGTCGGAGGCTCCATCGGAATGGAGATCGTCGGGGATCCCATGGACGCCGACACGCTGGTTTACAACATGACGGTGTTGGTGGAAGAAGGCATGGAAATGATGGGCGTGCTCCTCTTCGCCCATGCCCTCATCCTATACCTACAAGCTCAACATCGAACACCAACGTTGCATGTGGAGGTATGACGCCTCCGGCACCATAGCGGCCGTAGCCAAGCTCCGGCGGAATGGTCAGGATCCGACGTCCACCCACCTTCATGCCGGCAACGCCATCATCCCATCCGGCAATCACGCGGCCTGCACCCAAGGGGAAGGAAAAGGTCTCCCCCCGATCGCGGGATGAATCGAACTTGTCACCCCGGTTTTCGGGTGCACTCATATCGAAGAGCCAGCCGGTGTAATGCACCTCGGCATGCTGGCCGGCTTTGATTTCCGGTCCGGTGCCGATTTCCACGTCTTCTATCAGGAGTTCCTGGCTCATTGTATGCTCTAGTCTGCTACGGTAACGAAATACGCCTGTGGTTCACCGATGACGCCGGCCAACCGCATGGTCACACGAAGCAGTTGGGACGACATGTAGTCCGAAACAGTTTCCGGATCCGTCACGCTGAACATCATCATCACGTCGTTCGGGTCGTCCAGCGCCTGAGTGACCATCATGGTGTGCACACCCGCGTTGGCCCGCTCCTGTTCGTGCCCCTTGAAGGTGTTCATCCAGCGCTCGAAATCCTCGACGGGGTGGCGGACCAGCAGACGCAGCCCGGTCTCGGTGGTCGTGGGCCAGAGGGTCCCGTATGTGACCAGTTCGGTGAGCAACTCGCCCGTGACCCCGGCGAATTCCATGGACCGGGCCGTCTCGGGATCGGTCAGGAAGGCCGTGGCCGCTTCCCGGTCCCGGACCGTCAGCAGGACGAACACGAGGTTCGGATTGTCCTCCGCCTGCATGACCAGTTCATCCTCGACGCCGGCATCCAGACGGGCGTCGACCTGTGCATTGAACCGCTCCCGCCAGACGGCATAGTCGTCGACCTCATGGGCGACCAGCAGGCGGACCTGATCGGTAACGGCCTCAGGTGCCTCTTCGGCCGGTTTCGCGCAGGCGGTCAGAAAAAGTACGAAAAACAGGGTGTACAGTAGGCGCATGACGGACCTCGGGGTGTTCGGATCTCAACACCCGCAGTATCCGCAAGGAAATCAATCCCGCCCGTACACGAAAGTCATGCACGTTGTGTAGGGGATATCCCCGCAATCACTGGCCATCCCCGACGTCCTCGAGGGCCGGTACGAGTTCGATCGCGGCGGCATCCACGGCCGCACGGTACGCCGCCCACTCAGCCTGAAGCACGGCGTTTACGCGTTTCTCGTAGGCATCGATGGACGCTGAGGCCAGTGACAGCGCGACATCTTCCGGAGTATTCGGGGCGCGATCACTCGAGAAGATGTAGGAGCGGGCTGTGCCAAGGGTATTGGATACGGTATGCGGATTCCGGTAGATGCCTTGCTTGCCCTCCACGCCGAAGAATTCATCCAGGAGGACATCCAGGGAATCGCCCACCGATGCGCCGCGTTTGGCGACAGCCGTTGCCAGGGAGTCGTCCCGACCTTCCATCTGCGCCGATACGCGTGCAATGACTTCTTTCAACTCCCGCAACCGATCCGTAGTCCGGGTGGCACGGGTGGCCAGTTGTTCATACGTGCGGTACATGGCCATACGTGCCAGTGCCGCCTCCCGGTCGTACGGATAGCGGGGATCGGGCTCGACGTGCAACTGGACGCTGGATGTGTGATCGCCGTACGTCATTTTCACGGTATAGGTACCCGGCAACACCTGCGCACCCGAAGGCTCGGCGGCATTGGCCCGGGGAGCGGTCCGACTGGGCGTCCGGACCCCCTTGCGCGTGAATGACCAGAACGTCCGGTTCATTCCGGCCTCGGCCGGCGCGTCGAACGTCCGGATGACCGCGCCATCCGCGTCCAGGATGTCGACCGTGACCTCCTGTTCCTCGAGGGACGTATCGGGCCGGATGCTGTAGGTAAGCATGGCACCGCGCGGACGATTCTCACCTGCATACATGGCATCCCCCATGAAACGGGTTCCGGATGCCTGGATATTGGCGGCCATGTAGGCTATCGGCGGCTCATACAGCCGGACGGGGTCTTCGAGCACGTCCAGCCCCTCAGACGCCAGCGCCCGAAGCGGGCGGATGTCATCCAGGACCCATGCCGAGCGACCGAACGTGCCAATGACCAGATCGTGCTCGCGCGGGTGGATGACCAGGTCGATGGTGGACGCCGTGGGGTACCCCTGCGTCCATTTCGTCCAGGTCGCGCCATCATCAATGGTCACGTACAGTCCGAATTCCGTGCCCATGAAGGCCAGCCGGGGTTCCACCGGGTCCTGAACGTAGGAGAGGGCGAAACCATATACGGTGTTGGCATCGGCCACACGTTCGAAGGTGCGACCGAAATCACGCGTGCGATAAACGTACGGCTCCCAGTTGTTCCGGCGATGGTCTTCCACCACCACCACGGCCTCGGCGGCATGATGGGGGGACGGCTTGATCTGTTTCACCCACGATCCGTCGGGTACGCCGCGCAGGCGACTGGCCAGGTTCGTCCACGATCCGCCGCCATCCCGGGACAACTGCAGATTGCCGTCGTCCGTACCGACCCACAGGATGCCCGGTTCAACAGGAGATACGCCGATCGATACGATGGTGGTGTGGTTTTCGGCCTGCGTGACGTCGTACGTCAGACCGCCGGACTCGAATTGCTGCTGTTTTTCAGGATCGTTCGTGGTCAGGTCGGGCGATACGATTTCCCAACGCTGTCCCCTGTTCGTGGATTTGTGCAGGAACTGGCTGCCGAACCAGAGGGTGCCGGCATCGAACGGATCCTGCGCGAAGGCAGCGTCCCAATTGAACCGCAGGAAGGTGCCCTCCGGATGGAGCGGCTTGATGAAGCTGGAATTCCCGGTTTCCCGGTCGTATCGCGAAATGCTCCCCCCCTGGCTCATGGCGTAGCCGAACCGACTGTCTTCCGGATCGGGCGACACGTCGAAGCCGTCACCGAAGGCCATTTCCTGCCAATGACTGTTCCGGATGCCGCCACTCCGCCACACGTACGCCGGACCCACCCATGACCCGTTGTCCTGCATGCCGCCCATGACGTTGTAGGGGATGTCCATGTCCACGTTGATATGGTAGAACTGGGCCACCGGCAGATTCTCGGCAAATCGCCACGTACGCCCCTTGTCGTGCGTAATGGACAGGCCACCATCATTCCCTTCAATAATGAAGTCAGGATCGGACGGGGAGACCCAGAAGGCATGATGGTCCGGATGGATGCCGTTCTGGCTGTAGCCAGGCTGCCATTGACGGAAGGAACGCCCTCCGTCTTCGCTTACATATATGTAGGTCTCCGGACGATAGATCCGGTTCTCGTTCTCCGGGTCGACGAAGATGTCCGCATAGTAGAAAGGCCGACTGTTCACCCCATCATCGGAGTTCACGAGCCGCCAGTTCGAACCGCCGTCATCCGATCGGTACAGCCCGTTCTTCTTGGCTTCAATCAAGGCGTACGCCACTTCCGGTTCATTGTGGGCGAAGGCCAGGCCGATCCGACCGAGATCCCCGGCGGGCAGTCCATTCTTGGTCGTTTGTCGGACCCAGTTGATGCCGCCATCCCACGTTTCCCAGATTCCGGAATCGTCTCCTCCGGAATGGAAGAACCACGGCCACCGCCTGAACTCCCACATGGCCGCGAGCAGGTGGTTGGGATTGGACGGGTCCATGACCAGATCGCCGATACCGGTACCATCGTTGATGAACAGGCTCCGCTCCAGCGTTTTGCCACCGTCACGGGTCACATAGACTCCCCGTTCGTCCGATGTGCCCCAAGCCGGTCCCTGGACCCCGATCCAAGCCACGTCGGGATCGGTCGGATGCAGCAGGATCCGATGGATATTGCGGGACATCTCCAGGCCGAGCCGTGTCCACGAACGGCCGCCGTCCAGGGATTTATAGAGGCCGCTTCCGGAAGATTGGCTGTTGCGAGGATTGCCTTCTCCGGCTCCCACCCAGACGATATCCGGATTGGACTGGTTGATGGCCACGGCACCAATGGAATGGTCCGGTTCCTCATCGAAAATCGGCTTCCAGTCCACGCCGCCGCTCGTGGATTTCCAGAGTCCCCCTGAAGCCGTGCCCACATAGATGACGGACGGATCATCGTGGACCGCATCGATGGCCGTCACGCGTCCGCTCATGCCGGCCGGGCCGATATTGCGGGGCTTCATGGCCGACATCGCGTCCATGTCCAGCTGCTGCGCACGCACCACCGGCACAGCCAACATGAAAAGGATCAGGAAGGTCGTGGTCGTGGTCGTGGCCAGGTGTTTCATGCGTCCGGGATATTGGGTTTCCACGTGCCCTGCGCGACGGCAGGAATGAAGGTGTCGAGACCGTCCGGTCTCCAGGTCAGGCGTCGTCCCTGTTCCGCGCTCATGTAGGCGGCCATGAGCTGTTCCGTGACGTCAAGACCCGCATGGAAGTCCAGCGCGGGTTGCTGGCCATCCAGGAAACAGCGGATCATGTGGCGGTTCTCGTCTTCGTATCCATATTCAGCCGCCTCGTTGCCCACGTAGGGCATGCTGCCCTGCTCAGCATTCTGCTTCTCCACCAGGTCTTCGCCGGACGAACCCGTGACATTCCTGCTCAGGAACACGGTCCCGCCGGAATCCAGTGAATTCACCCGCATGGAGTATTCAGGTCCCAGCAACTCGGAAGAAAGGCGAAGACCGGCCCCCACGAAACTCCAGGATGTTGTCACCTCGGCAATCAAGGGATGCCCCTGTTCGTCCACATACTCGATGGTGGCACGCGCGAAATCCTCGGCAGGTCGCGTTGCGTAATCGATGGACTTCCCGAACTGCGCACGCAGGATTTCCGCGTATTCAGGACGCGACCACTTCAGTGAGGCAATATGCCCGGTCACCGCTACCGGGCGGATGGACGACCGCGGAGCCCCCGGACGCGTAAGCAGATAGCGGGCTACCTCGACGGAGTGGCACATCATGTCATTGAGGACGCCTCCACCCTGGCGGGTACCGTCCCAGAACCAGGCGGCATGCGGGCCGGAGTGCTCTTCGGCTGCCCGGGCCAGATACGGTCGGCCGCTGAGGGCCGCACCCCGCTTCCATGAAATCTCCTTGCCGCGCATGAGGGCCGGAGAGAATACCTGGTCCTCCAGATAGCCATGAAGCAGACCGGACTCTTCCACCAGTTCCACCACACGGCGGGCCTCGGCGACATTCCGGGCGAGGGGTTTCTCACAGGCCAGTCCCACCAATTCTCCTACGCCCCGTCCCAGCGCATCGACAATCTCTTCCATATTCTCGACACGGCGGTGGTTCGGGCCGCAGATCCAGAGGCAATCAATGGCCGGATCGGCAATCATCTCCGTAATCGAACCATAGGCCTTGGCCTCACCGACCCGAAGCGTTCGAGCGAGGGTCGCAGCCTCCTCGGCATTCTCCCTGTTGGGACTCCAGACGCCCAGGATATCCGCGTCACGGACGGCCTGCCAGGAACGGATATGGAATTGGGCGATGAAGCCACTTCCGATGAAACCGACACCAAGTCTCTTTTTTCCGGTCATACTCATGCGTTTATCCGCCGAAACGGGAATTCACGACGTTGTTGTAAATGGAACCGAATCGGTAGCTGAGCCCCATCTCCAGCTCATACGAGAAGCTGGTCGGCAGGCTGATGCGCCCGAGCAGGATGTCCTCGTCCGAGGCGTCTGCCTGGGCAAGATAGATCTGGTCGTGGATGGAAGATACCTGTGCACCCAGGTTGACCGAGAGCCCTCGCAGCAGCCGGAAATAAATGTCCCCGCCGAATTCGACCTTGTACAGGTCCGTCAGGGATTTCTCGTAGTCCGTCAGGAACGATTCGAACTGGACGCGTGCATTGGCCGAACCCCACGGGCGCGAGAGGTCAAGCCGGAGCGACAGTTGCTGCTGGATGACCGACTCCTCCAGTTTCTCGAATACCGTAATCTCGTTGTAGTTGAAGTGCCGGAAGTTCAGCTCCCACTGGATGCGCAATTCGCGTTGGGAGGACTGATCGTACGGAAAGATGTTGTACTCGATGGTCGGTGAGACCGACAGGGAGTAGTCAATGTTGTTCCGGGTGCTGGTCTCCGAATAGGATGTTGCTCCGACACCCCAATGATCCCCGATGGACTTGACAACGAGGCCATACACGGAGCCGTCCCGCTGGATGACGGACAGCGTCCCATCGGTCACGTCGTAGGTATTCTCCCGGTATGAAAAACGACCGTTCATGGAGGTTTTCCACATCTCCGTGACGCGACTCGCGCTGAGACGCGGATTCAGGCGCAGGGACGTGCTGGACTCCTCGGCATCATAGTTGCCGTTGACGCTCACGTTGAAGACCCAGAAATTCCAGGGATCCTCCACGGGACCCTCGTCCACGATGGATTCCCCGACGGCCGGGTTCACACGTACCACGACCTGGTCACCGGTCCGCGTGCGCACCAAGTACGGGACGAGACCACGCGCAATGGCCTCCGTCAGTCCTGCCCGACGCTCATTTTCAATATCCGTGGAACTCGAGCTGTACGTGAGGACGTCCGTCCGGCCGGCATAGGGGCCAAGACCAATGAATTCCAACTGGTAGGTGCTCCCACCTGAGCCGGACGATTCGCGGGTAACGAGTACATGCACATCCGACCCGACCCGGTCCCGGACATGGTTCACGTAGTCGATCTCCCGTCTGATGTAATCGAAATCACATCGCGTGTTCTGACAGTCCAGGAAGACGGCAATGGTCTGGGGGCGGGTATCCTGGGATACGGCCGGCCGAACAGGCATGGCCAACAGGCAAAGTAAACCGGCAAAAAGGTAAAGGCGCACGTCCGGATTGGGATAAAATGAGAAGAGCTCGGCCTTTCGGCCGAGCTCTTCACGGGACAAACCGCCTTGAGACGGATCCTGGATGAACAAGATGTCGCCTCGATGAAGAGTATCGGCCACCACGAAAATAACTTAAACAGGTCGGGGGTACGGGCGATTGACCGAACATTCATCACGCATTCGATGGATTCCGGAGTGGACCAGGCCGGTTTTGGTAAAACCAGACCCGTATGCACGCGTAGGACTGCCATCCTTTACCGACGATTCCATGCGAGAACGAATTACTGAGGCCATCGTGGCCCGGATATTGACCGACCTGCCCGAGGGCGCGACCCACAGTCGTGCATCCATGCAGGACGCCCTGACACAGGCCGGGACCCCTCCTTCACTGCTGAATTTCCTGGATCGGACCCTGGAGCGCCGGACAGAACTCGAGCTCCGGGAAGCCCTTGACAGCTCCTTTGCCTGGTTCAATGCGGCCGATGCAGGGGTAGCCGGAGCCATGGAACACCTGCACCATGAAGCCTTGCGGGCCGCATGTTTTCCACCGGACGAGTGGCCCCGGGCCGTTCACCACGCAGTCGAGACCACACTGTCCTATTTGCTGGATCCGACGCGGACCCTTGTCGCCTTCCTGTTCGCGGAGGGATCCGACAGTGCCCGTGCGGCCGACGCCCGCCGCAGGAGCGGCTACTTCCGGGACTACTCCCACCTGACCCGGGCCGTCGGGGCATTCATCGACAAGAAGAAGGAGGAGTTGATTTCACGTCACGAATTGGCCGGTGTCCTGCGCCACGTGGATCGGAACATCGTCTCGGAATTCGATGCCGATGCATGGATGAACCACTTGAGCCCGCTGGTGACCTTTGTGTCGTTTTCGGGATTGATTTCCGAGGGCCTGCCGGTTGCTTTCGCCAGCCGGTTCCTGGAAGCCAGAGGCCATACGGCCGCGCGGGACGCTGTCGAAACGGCGGCCGACAAGGCGCGTGCGGACATGATTTCCGTACCCACCCTGACGTCCTTGCTGCGCACACTGGGTACCGAGGAACCTGCCAGTCAGGAAGGGACGGCTCCGGAAGCCGCTCCGTCTGCGCCCGCTGAGCCCGCGCCACTCTGGAAACAATTTTCAAAGGCGCCCAACCACCCGCACCCGCCTGCAACGACGCGTCCCCCGGATGCTGCCCCGGCGCCCGGAGAGCCGCTTTGGAAAACATTCCAGGAACGTGCAGCTGTACCCGAGCCCGAGCTTCCGGAAATGGAACGGCAGGTGGTCGGCACGAACGGGCCCGACCGGATGCGGGTCATTGCCGAGCTTTTCGCGGGCAACGAGTCGCTCTACAGAACGGTCCTGTCCCGCCTCAACGCCGCGCCCGATTGGACGGCAGCCTCCCGCATCCTTGCGAATGATGTGTACAGGCCCCACGCGGTCGACATATATTCCGAGACCGCGGTGGCATTCACGAATGCCGTCGAAAGCCGGTATCACCCTCATCCCAACCAGTCCTGAACCGCATCATGGCCGACCTCTACAAGGATCTTGACGAACGCAGGGATCTTGCCCTGCAGGGCGGTGGAGCCAAACGGATCGAGCAACAGCATGCCAAGGGCAAACTGACAGCCAGGGAACGACTGGACCTGCTCCTGGACGAAGGTTCGTTCGAGGAGTTGGGTATGTTTGTCCGCCACCAGACCAAGGACTTCGGACTGGCCGACAACCGCCCGTATGGTGATGGGGTGATCACCGGCTATGGCACCATTGACGGTCGTCTCGTCTATGTGTACTCCCAGGACTTCACCGTTTTCGGGGGTTCGCTGGGACAAGCCAATGCCCAGAAAATCGTCAAGGTCATGCAATTGGCCATGGACAACGGCGCACCCATCATCGGGCTGAACGACTCGGGGGGCGCCCGCATCCAGGAAGGCGTGGTTTCCCTGGGAGGCTACGCCGACATCTTCCTGCTGAATACCCTGGCCTCCGGGGTTGTCCCTCAGATCTCCGCCGTCATGGGTCCCTGCGCCGGGGGCGCGGTCTACAGTCCGGCCATCACGGACTTCGTGTTCATGGTTCAGGGAACGAGCTACATGTTCGTGACGGGACCCAATGTGGTCAAAACGGTCACGCAGGAGGATGTCTCGTCCGAGGAACTGGGCGGTGCCGGCACCCATGCCAGCAAGAGCGGCGTGGCCCACCGTGCATGCGCCAGCGAGGTGGATTGCCTGATGGCCATCCGCGCCCTGTTGGGATACCTGCCGTCCAACTGCGAAGAGCCCGCCCCCCGTTCGCCGTCGCCCGGACAACCGGTGTCGGATGAATCGCTCAACGCGGCTGTTCCGGAGAACCCGAACAAACCCTACGACATGCATTCCGTGATCGGCAGGATCGTGGATGCGGATTCGTTTTTCGAAATCCACCCGGACTTCGCCCCCAACATCCTGGTCGGATTTGCCCGCATGGATGGGCAACCGATCGGCATCGTGGCCAACAATCCGGCGGTCCTCGCCGGGGTGCTGGATATCGATTCGTCCGTCAAGGGGGCCCGCTTCGTCCGCTTCTGCGATGCCTTCAACATTCCCCTTGTCGTTTTCGAGGATGTACCGGGGTTCATGCCGGGGACCGATCAGGAGTGGCGCGGAATCATCCGGCACGGCGCCAAGCTGCTGTACGCCTTCTGCGAAGCCACGGTACCCAAGATCACCGTCATCACCCGGAAGGCCTACGGTGGTGCCTACGATGTCATGAACTCCAAGCATATCCGCGGCGACCTGAATCTGGCGTGGCCTACCGCGGAGATAGCCGTTATGGGGCCCAAGGGCGCCGTGGAAATCATTTACCGGAAAGAGATTGCCGGGTCCGACGAACCAGAGGCCACCCAGGCCCGGATTGAAGCCGAGTACCGGGAGCGGTTTGCCAACCCCTATATTGCCGCTGAGTACGGCTATGTGGACGATGTCATCCGGCCGTCGGAAACGCGGGCGCGGCTCATCCGGGGGCTGGAGATGTTGCGGAACAAGGCCGTTCGCAACCCGAAAAGGAAGCACGGAAACATCCCGCTTTAACCCATTGTATTCTACCGCTTAAACCATCCGGTACAAAGCTGTGCATCCATCCTACCTGGCCACCGTCCGACTCCTGACCCTGACCCTGTTGATTGTCCTGTCGTCCGGAGCGGCCGAGGCCCGCCAGCAGGACGCACAACGGGTGGACCTCCTTCCTCCGACCACCCTGCAGACGACCGTGAACCTGGACCGGATGGGGTTGGGAGAGGGCGCTGAGCAATGGTCCGAGCGTGTGCTGATGGAAAAGTTGTCCGTCCTCTACGGTCATCAGTCCGATCTTATGGCCGCTATTGCACGTGACGACCGGGACGCCGTCGTGGCTTCGTTGGATCTGGCCATGACGGAGCTGGGCGATCTGCTGCGACAGGACGGCGTCACCGACAATGACCGTTTTTCCGATGCCTATCGGATGGTCGTGACCGAGTACGAACGATTCTACGGTCCGACGGACACCCTTTTTGTGGCCTTCGGGGACATTTTCGAACTGCGCCGTGACATGTTCGCGGCCCTGGAACAGACGCAGGATCCCCTGCTGGAGGACGTGGTCCCGTCCGGACTGCAACCCGTCGGGACGGATGTCCCCATGACCATGAACCGGTTGGTCGAGAATTCCATGGAGTTCCTGTTGCGCGACCGGAAGGAAGTGTTGCAGACCTGGCTGCGCCGGGCGGATACGTACTTCCCCATGATCGAACAGATTTTCGCGGAGGAAGGTGTGCCGGATGAACTCAAGTACCTGGCCATGATCGAGTCGGGATTGAACCCCCGGGCGCGATCCTGGGCGTCTGCCGGTGGCATGTGGCAGTTCATGGCGGCTACCGGTCGGGCCTACGACCTGAACGTGAACGCGTGGGTGGACGATCGTGCCGACCCTGAACTTGCCACCCGCGCCGCAGCCCGCCACCTGAAGGATCTGTATCAGATGTATGGACAGGATTGGCAGGTGGCCCTGGCCGGGTACAACTGTTCCCCCCGTTGCATAAAGCGTGCCCAGCAGCGTGCAAGGAACACCGGAATAAGCAACCCGGACTACTGGGATATCTACCCCTACCTGCCCCGGGAGACCCGGAACTATGTTCCGATGTTCATTGCCACGTCACTGATTGCGTCCAATCCGACCGCCTTCGGTGTGCCGGTGCCGTCCGAACCGGGCCCCGCCTATGCCTACCATGTGGTGCCGGTCACCGGAATGCTGTCCCTTGAGGACGTGGCCACCATGGCCGGTACCGACGTCACCACGTTGAAGGCATTGAACCCCAACCTTCGCAGGGATACCCTGCCCCCTTCGACGGGTGAATTCAACCTGCGACTTCCGCTCGGAACGCGGGACGCCTTCGCAGCGGCCTACGAGGCATTGCCCCCGTCGGCACGGCGACCCTCGGGCGAATATGTGGTCAAGTCCGGAGACACGTTGAGCGGCATTTCGCAGGACTTCGGCGTATCGGTCTCGCAGATCATGCAGAAGAACGGACTCCGATCCACGCGTATCAACATCGGCCAGCGCCTGGTGGTACCCATCGCCGACTACACGACCGACATTTCGACCGTCCAGTTCGCAGGAACGGCCGCGGATATATCGTATCCACCGCGTCGCATCCAGCCCATCCGATTGGAACAGGAGCAGGCTCCTGCCCTTGCCGGTGCAGGCCCTGTTCCTGCCGCAACGCCGGTCCGTACGGTCTCCACTACACCCATCGGTGCGGACGGACCGGGAACGGCTTCGGCCACCCCGCCGGCTGAAGTCCGGATTGTCCACGTGGTCCGCCGCGGCGAGACCCTCAGCGGGCTCGCCACCCGGTACAATGTCCCGCTCGACAACATCCGCGGGTGGAACAGCATGTCCGGGTCACGGATCAATGTCGGACAACGGCTGACCATCTATACGGATGGCCGATCGGCTCCGGCAACCACAACGGCGGAATCGAATGAGCCGGTTCAGTACACGGTCAAGCGGGGCGACACCCTGAGTCAGATTGCCGAATCGTACGGCGTCGGCGTCTCCCAATTGCGCCAGTGGAACAGCATAAGCGGATCGAACATCCGCATTGGACAGCGCCTGACGGTGTATCCCGGAACGTCGAGCTCCGTAACGTACACGGTCCAACGCGGTGACACGCTGATCGGAATTGCCGGCAGGCATGGTGTGACGGTCGCCCTGATCAAGGACTGGAACAACCTGTCCTCGAACACCATCCGCGTCGGACAGCAGCTCAGGATACTCAGGCAATAATCCCGGCAGCGCGTGCGTTGTATCCGGGAACGGTTCAACAACGACATGCATCCGACGGACGAGGAGCTTGCTGGCGCATACGCGGAACGGGGTGACGACCACGCGTTCCGGATCCTGGTGGAACGCCATCAGGAGAAGGTGTATGGGTACCTGCTGGGGATGGTCCGGGACCGGGCCGTCGCCGACGATCTCTTCCAGGAAACCTTCATCCGCGTGATTGCGGCGCTCCGGAAAGACCGGGGCTCCTACCATCATCAGGGGCGCTTCCTTGGATGGATCATGCGGATTGCCCGCAATGCGGCGCTGGACCATTTGCGTACCCGCAAGAAATGGCAGGACGTACCGGACAATGAAGACTTCAGTTGGTGGGACACCCTGCCCGCTGATGACCTCCCCACGGACGACGTGTTGCAGGCCGGCCAGGAAGCCGATATCCTCATGGCCTGCATAGATCGGTTGCCTCCCGAACAACGGGAAGTGGTCCTGCTCCGGCATGAATCCGACCTGACCTTCCGCGAGATTGCCGCACTGACCGACTGTTCCATCAACACGGCCTTGGGCCGCATGCGATACGCCCTGTTGAACCTCAGAAAAATGCTCGAAGTCACCGAATTACCGGTAGGCGCCTGATATGGAAGACCAACGCAAACAGACCCTCCTGCACCTGTACGATGAGCCCCGCGAGGACAGCGACCTGCGCGCGCTGTTGGCCGATGCGTCGGTGCGTGACGAGTACCGGACGCTGTCCGAGGTGAAATTCAAGCTCGATCGGCGCCCGGCCGTCCGACCCGATGCCGAGGTCCTGGACCGGATCATGGCCGCGGCCACCGCTCCTCCGTCGGCCCAACGTACGGACCGTCCGGCCGTCCACCGGTTCATGCGGCCCCGCCGCCTGTTGTTCTCGGGTCTCGCGGTGGCCGCGGCCCTTGTACTGGCGGTGGCCCTCGGGTGGTTTTCCACACCGGATCCGGAAACCGTTCCGGGGACCACGCCGCCTGCGCTTGCTGCCGACACCGAGTTGTCGTGGGACGATGCGACCCATATCCGCCAAGTCTATCGCCGCATGGATTCCATGCGGCCCCAATCCCCACTCTCATGGGACGAACCCCCGGTCCCACTTGAATCACTGCCTTCAGGGCGCCCCGGCAATCTGGTGCCGGTGGGTGCCAACTGATGAAAAGAACGCTACGGTCATGAATACGAGAACCCTGATTCTTCTTGCGATCCTTCTGCTGGGATCAAGTACGGCCACCCGGGCACAGACCGTGCACAAGGTGTCGTTCGAAAACGGCGTCGTCTATGTTGACGGCAACCGACTGGCACCCAAGGACTTGCCGGCCTCCCTCGATGCCCGCTCCCTCCGCGGGAATCTGAACTTCTGGAGTGATGAGGATGCCTTGCTTCAAATCCGCGACCACGTGTACCAGGTGGTGGACGGCAAGCTGCTGGAAGTCAAGGTGGACGAGCAGGAACCCGGCCGGGTCATGGTCTACTTTGCAAATGAGGACAAGGAATTCCCGGTACGCGTGCTCCGTTCCAACAACGCCGGCGTACTGACGGAACGCAGCAACGACCAATACTCGTTCTACGTCAAAGCCCTGCAGTCCCAGGCCGCTGAGCTGGACAGTATCCGTGTCGTCTTCGAGAAGACCACACCGGAAAAG
This sequence comes from Rhodothermales bacterium, assembly GCA_040221055.1. NCBI lineage: Bacteria > Pseudomonadati > Rhodothermota > Rhodothermia > Rhodothermales > Rhodothermales bacterium. The sequence continues at coordinate 54,237 of JAVJVN010000020.1, forward strand.
GCAGGTATCATGCGACGGATGGTGGCCGAAGTCGAATCGGCCGCCCGGATTGCTGAAGTCCTTCCGCAGGCCCAGTACCAGGCCTACCTCCACGAAGTGCAGGACAATGATCGCGAGCTCTACGAACAGCTTCGCCTGGAGCATGCGCTGGAGTCGGAATCCCGCATGCTTGCCCGACGGATTGTCTCGGCCCGCTCCGAGGCCGATTCGGAGCGACTCCGGAAAGAGCTGCATACCAAATTGAACACGATCTTCGAGCTCAAACAGAAAAACCGCCAGCGTGAAATCGAGCAGCTCTCCGCCCAGCTGAGGGATCTCCAGGAGCGTCTGCAGGCCCGTGAGAGCCAGCGGGATGCCCTCATCCAGCGGCGGATAGAAGAACTCACCGGCAAGCAATAGAAGGCCGCGCACCGGTAGCCACTCATTCCACCCCCAACGCACGTACCTCAACCAAACCCTATACGTCATGAACGTTCTGAATCGAACAACCGCGTTGGCCCTGATGACCGGTGCATTCCTGCTCATGCTTCCCGCCAGCCATGCCGAGGCCCAGGACAAGGAATCGTCCGTCCGCGCCTACTCCCTTGTTTCTCCGGGCTTCGAGGCCCATCTCGATATGCTTCGCGATGGCGAATACAAGGCCCGGCTCGAGCCGTTCTTCGGCCAACTCCACCGCTTCTCCGAAAAGGAAATGCAGTCCCGTCGTCTGGCAGAGCGAATCCGCCAGGCGGATGGGGATACGGCCGAACTCGAGGCGGAACTGGATGATCTGCTGGAAGACATCTTCAACGGTAAACTGGAAGCCCAGCGACAACGCGTTGAGGAAATGAAAGAAGAAATCGCACGTCTGGAAGAACGGATTGCCACCCGTTCCGAAGCCCGTGATGAGATCATCCGGAAACGCAAAAGCGAATTGCTCGGACACCGCGACGTCTACGACTGGTAGGCCGAGCGCGGGAACATCGCGGCATGGAAGGGTATCCACGTCATCCATGCGCACACCCCGCTCCGCCATATCCTTCCTGATCACGGCCTGGGTCGTCCTGCTGGGTGCAGGCGCGACCCGGGCCGCTCTCATCACACCCCTTTCCGAAGAGGTGTCCGTCATCGAACGGGTTTCGTTCGCCCTGTCTTCGCGTACCGGACACACCATTGTGCGCATCCACACAACCGGAAAAGTCGATGCCTTCAGTGAGGCCCGGTCCGGCGAAACGGGCACATGGTCCATCGTCCTCTTCCGCACCTCCCTTTCTCCGGACAGGCAGCTCGACGCATCCATCGGGCCGGTTTCGGCGTATCGGCTGGATGAAGCCGATGGACAGGTCGAACTCCGCCTGACCGTCCAGGAAGGCACGGAGGCCCCGACCGTTTACCGTGATGGCGCATCGACCGACATCCTTGTGGCCGTTCCTCCCCCCCGACCCGGCATGCCGACGCCCGTGAATACCGAGCAGGCCGCCGGCCGATGGCGACTGGACACGGTCGTGATCGACGCCGGTCACGGAGGCAAGGATTCGGGAGCCGTTGGACACCGGGGGCTCCGTGAGAAGGACATCGTACTCTCGGTGGCCAAGAAACTGGGGGCCTACCTGGAGGAATTGCTGGACGTGAACGTGGTGTATACGCGGGAGGACGACACGTTCATTCCATTGCACGAACGGGGGCGACTGGCGAATGAAGCCGGCGGAAAGTTGTTCATTTCGTTGCACACCAATTCCGCCCGGAGCGCGCAAGCGCACGGTGCGGAAACGTTCTTTGTCGGCCTGCACAAGACCGAGGCGGCCCGCCAGGTCATGGAAAAGGAAAATGAAGTCATCCAGCTGGAAGACGATCCCACCGTGTACGAAGCCTTTCGTGGGCCGCGACTCATCCAGCATACCTTGACACAGAGCGGCTATATCCGGCAGAGCGAAGCCCTGGCCAGCATCATCCAGGGCCAATTCACCGATCGTGTCGGGCGACGGAACCGGGGTGTGAAGCAAGCCGGGTTCTACGTGCTTTGGAGTGCGTCCATGCCTGCCGTTCTCGTGGAGTTGGGGTTCATCACGAACCCGGATGAAGCCCGATTCCTTGCTTCCGACGATGGACAGACCTATCTGGCCAGCGCTATCTTCCGGTCGGTCCGCGAATTCAAGGATGCCTACGAACGTGGCCTCCACCTGACTCTCTCCAACCCATGATCACCGAACTTCTCGCTGCCATCCGGAACGTCCCGGATTTCCCGTCACCGGGCATCCAGTTCAAGGATATTACACCCATCCTGGCCAGGGCCGATCTGGTACGGCAGGCGGTCCATCTTCTGGTTGAACCCTGGAAGGCTGAAAACATCACCAAGGTCATCGGGATTGAGTCCCGGGGGTTCATCCTTGGCGCCATGATTGCTGAAGCACTCGATGCGGGCTTCGTTCCGGTCCGGAAAGAAGGCAAGTTGCCGTACACGACCATCAAAGAGACGTATGACCTGGAATATGGCACGGACACCATCGAAATGCACATCGATGCGCTCTCGGAGGGGGACCGTGTCCTCATCCACGACGACGTCATCGCCACCGGCGGTACCGCTGCCGCCACCCATCGCCTGGCCGAATTCGCGGAGGCCCGTGTGGTAGGATTTTCGTTCCTGGTGGAACTCACGGCGCTCAATGGGCGATCCAACCTGGACGACGCTGTTCCCGTACATGCCCTCCTGCCAGTCTGATTCGCGTCGAACACGACTGGCTCTCCTGCTCCGCTTTCCGTTCAATCCTGTACCATTTCCATGATGCGATCCCGATTCCAATTGATCCTCGGAGCCTTTTTTCTTGTCATCCTGGCCGGGTGCGACTCGGTCGACCCGAGCTCCGAAACCATCTTCCTGACCATGCAGATCACAGAAGACGTGGACGGGAATCCCATCTCCCTGGGGTTCAATGCCAATGACCTGCAGACCGGTCGCCTCCAGGATCTGGATTGCGGGTGCCAACTGGATATTGCCGGCAAGCTGTCCGAACAGGGGTTCTCAAAGGGCGAAATCGTCTCGGCGTCGCTGCAATCAGCCCAGATCGTCATGCTCTTCCCGGTGAACGAGAACGTGGCCTTCCTGGACCAGGCCATCCTGAAATTCACCGCAACCGGCGTGTCGCAGACGGAAGTGGCCAATACGTCCAACTTCCCGGCTTCCCGGACCGCCCAGATGACCGTGCTGCCCAACCGGGATATCGCCGCCTTCCTTGAGCGGCCCAACTTCGGCCTGATCCTGCAGATCGATCCGGAGACACTGCGTACCGGGCAGTCCTACGAAATGAGCCTGGTCCTCACCGTTCGGGTGGAAGTAGAGGGCGTGTAGGAAGCGTCCTACCGAACCGCCACGCAGGATATTTCCACCCGGGCGTCGCGCGGCAATGCCGATACCTGCAGGGCTTCACGGGCGGGAGCGTTCTCACCGAAATAGCGCGCGTACACTTCGTTTACCTGCGCGTAATCGTTGATGTCGGTCATGTAGACCCGGCACGCCACCACATGGTTCATGGACAATCCAGCCGCCGTCAATACGCCGCGGAGATTTTCCAGTACCCGTTCCGTTTCGGCTTCAATGCCCTCCGTCACCATATGCCCGCTGGTGGGGTCAATGGCTATCTGACCGGAGCAATACAGGGTATCCCCGACAAAAACGGCCTGGCTGTACGGACCAATGGCCGCTGGTGCCAGCTTGGTCTTTACCCGGGATCGTTCAGTAACCAGTTCTTTCTTCCGCATGCGTGTCCCTGTAGGTTATGGATACTCGCAAATTCCGTGATTCCAGCTCTTTGGACAAGCGAATTATTCTTTAACTTCCGGGCAGGGCGCGCCTGCCGGCATCCTCCGCCGGCCTCACTTGCCCAATACCCTTGCCAGACCCACACGCCAACATCCCAGAACCATCCGCCAGAACCATGAACCTCGGACTCCAGGATCGTACAGCACTCGTCACCGGCGCCAGCAGCGGACTGGGTCGTGCCACGGCCATCGCATTGGCCCGTGAAGGGGTCCGGGTGGGCATCTGCTCCCGGAATTCGGTGCGCATCCATACCGCCGCCGTGAGCGTGGCCGATGCAGCGGGCGTCTCCCGGGACCGCGTATTGCCCCTCGTGTGCGATGTTACCGACGAGGCGGCCATCCACACCGCCGTGGATGAGGTCGTTAGCACGTACGGAGGCCTGGACATCCTGGTCTGTAACGCTGGCGGTCCTCCGGCTGGTACCGTGGATGACTTCAATGCGGACGACTGGCGAATGGCCCTCGAACTGAATCTCGTGAGCACCATCAACCTGACCCGGGCCGCCCTTCCGCACCTGCGAGCGGCCGCTGCCCGGCCGGATGGACTCGCGCGCATCCTCATGATCACCTCCCTGTCGGCAAAGCAGCCCGTTGCCGGACTCTACCTCTCGAACGTTTCGCGCGCCGGGGTCCAGGGGTTTGCCAAGAGCCTGTCCGAAGAACTCGGTCCGGAGGGAATCACCGTCAACACCATCCTGCCCGGATACACCCGGACCGACCGTTTGACCGATCTGGCGACCTCCCTGTCGGAACGCCGGCAGGTCACCATGGCTGAGGTGGAAGACGGGTGGGCCGCGATGGCTGCGCTGCGCCGGATTGGCACCGAACAGGAATTTGCTGCCGCGGCTGCATTCCTGGTAAGCCGACCGGCAGGATACATTACCGGCGTGGCGCTCCCCGTGGACGGCGGCGCCATCAAGTCCCTTCTGTAGGACATCCCATCTCACCTCTTCTTTCTCTTTTCTGAACGATGCGAAGCTCGCCGCTCGTCCTTTTCATTGGCGCGTTGATTGCCGGCCTCCTGCCCCAGGGATGCGTCGAGCCTCCAACTCCAGGTGCGGCTCCGGCTTCTGCCAGCGCAGAGAATGCCCCCATGCTACTTGTTCTGGGCGTGGGGCAGGACGGTGGTGTCCCGCAGACCGGCAGCCACGCCCACCCCGGATGGACCGATCCGTCCCGTGCTGAACGCGTGGTCTCGCTGGGACTCGTCGACCCGGTCTCCGGAGAAACCTGGATGTTCGAGGCGACGCCGGATTTCAGGCACCAGTGGTATGCCCTTGACCAGTTCGCTGCCGCTGCCGCTACACAGTTTTCCGCGGATTCGGCTACGCGGACGCCCCGGCGCGCCCCCGATGGCATTTTCCTGACCCACGCGCACATGGGCCACTACACCGGACTCATGTTCCTCGGACACGAATCGATGGGCGCCGACAGTGTGCCCGTTCACGCTATGCCCCGCATGGCCACGTACCTGTCCGAACATGGTCCATGGAGCCAACTGGTGAGGTACGGCAATATCCGGCTCTCTCCGCTGGTCGCCGATTCGACCATCGTACTCAACGAACGGCTCCGCGTCACACCGTTCCTGGTCCCCCACCGTCCCGAATTCTCAGAGGTTGTGGGTTACCGGATTGATGGTCCGTCCCGCAGCGCCCTGTTCATTCCGGACATCGATTCCTGGGCGGAGTGGGATTCCTGGGGCGTTCTCCTGGAGGACATGCTGGCATCGGTGGACATCGCGTATCTCGACGCCACCTTCTTCGCCGACGGGGAAATTCCGGGGCGTGACATGAGCGGCTTCCCGCATCCGTTCATCACCACGACCATGGAGCGACTGGCGACAGCCGCAGACACGACCCGCGGAAAGGTCCGCTTCATCCACCTGAACCATACGAATCCGGCGCTGATCGCCGGTTCGCCTGAATGGCAATCGGTGATCAGCGCCGGATTCCATATCGCCGAGACGGGCGAAACGGTGGGATTGTAAATCGGCTACAGCGTCTGCAGGTACAGATGGATGGCGGTCATTTCATCCTCCGACAACTGACCGAGCGCCGTCCAGGGCATGAATTCGGGGTCCAATTCACGCCCGTCCGGCGTTACCCCCGTGCGAAGGGCCGACTTGAAATCATCAAGCGACCACGAGGCCGCCATACGCAGGTCCGGAGCAAACGGGGCATCCGGATTTGGTGGCTGGGCGCCGGTCAGGCCCTGCCCGTGGCACACCACGCACATGACGGAAGCCCGGTATTCGCCCCACTCAGCGGTCGGGCCGGGCTCTCGGCCTTCCAGACGGGGAGCCCCCGTAATCAGTTCGGACGTCGGCCGGAACTTGGCATCCATGCCCGCAATGACGCGGCCCATGGGTCGGATTTCCGTGGCCGGAAGCGTGTTGTCGACCGCAGGAAGCTGTTTCAAGTAGGAAACCAGGGCACCAAGCTCCCGGTCGTTCAAGTAATAATAGGCCTCCGACGGCATGACCCAGGTGCCCGCTCCGTTCGGCTTCACGCCGTGGCGTATGGTTCGGATCCAGTCGGCGTCCGTGTAGGTCGTGCCAATGCCTCCGGCACCCGGCGTCAGGTTCGATGCCGCCACCAGGAAGGGAGGGGCATCGACCATGACGGTTCCGCTCAGGTTGGCCCCGTGGCAGTCCTGGCATCCGTGGCTTCGGACAATGTATTCCCCGAGTGCAAGCGTCGCGGAATCGCCGGACAGGGCAATCGTATCGACCGGGGCCTCATAGGTCTTGCTGACGGCCGACGATCCGCGCATGAACAGCGCCACGCCCGCAATCAGCAGCAGAATGACGAGTACGCCGAGGATGCGTAACGTCAATTTGAGTGCTTTCATGGGTGAAAAGGGGTTGGTTGGGTGTCGCCGAATGTAGCAGAAATCCCGCGTCACATGCAATACGGGAACGATCACCGAACGTTTTTCGCAGCCAGGGCCTTTTGCCCGTTCACGTTGAATCGCTTCCATCTTGTTGCCCTGACCCGCATATTGTCCGGCATCTCTTCCCAATCACCTGCTTTCCTGTCCCGCCATGTCCCTCCGCTCCACGCCTCACGTGCTGGCCATGCTGTTGCTGGCCACCATGGTCGGTTCGACCATCACCCCGCTTGCCCACGCCCAACAGAAACGCGCCCTCGATCACGACGACGTGAATGCATGGAACCGGATTACCACGCGGACCCTTTCCGATGACGGGCAATGGATGGCATGGGTCGCCGGTCCAGCCGAGGGCGACCAGACCGTGCACCTCTCTTCGGTCGATGGACGGCGCACGCTGCAGATTCCCCGGGGCACGACGCCCCGGTTCAGCGGCGATCTGAACTGGCTCGTGGTCCGTGTGGAGGCACCCTTCGATTCCACACGCCAAGCACGACTCGATAAAAAGAAGGACGATGAGATGCCACCGGATTCGATCGTCGCCGTCAACCTGCGTACGTTGGCGGTTGCCGCTCTCGGCTCCGCATCGGAATTCAAGGTGCCGGCCGATGCCAGCAGTCTGGTTGCCTGGAAAGTGGCGGCGGCCCATGCCGTGGAGGATTCCAGCAAGGCCGATTCCACACTGGCAAAAGAACTGCGCGACAAACTCCCGAAGAAGCCGGAGGGCGGCACCCTTGTCATCCGGGACCTCGAGACCAACACCGAGACGCGTGTGGATCACGTGACCGGGTATGAATTCGCGCCGGACGGCACCCGACTGGTCCTGGCCACGCAGACCAACGACGGGGCCGGAGACGGCCTGCATGTCTGGGAAGCCGGTGCAACGGCCCCTGAGACCCTCCTGGACGGTGCGGGGCGCTATACCTCCATTACCTTCGGGGAACGCAGCGATCGGTTCGCCTTCCTGAGCGATCGGGACTCGTGGCCTGCCGAACTCCCGGTACAGGCGTTGTACGTAGTTGTGGACGGTGCACTCCGAACGGTGCCCGGCCATGCGCTTCCGGAGGGCTGGGGCATCAGCGAACACGGAAATGTCCGGTTCTCCCATTCCGGGGAGCGGTTGTTCTTCGGAACTGCCCCCCGGCCAGAGCCCGCACCCGACCAATCCCACCTGTTGGACAGTGAAAAGGTGGAAGTGGACGTGTGGGCCTGGACCGATCCCCTGCTGCAGCCCATGCAACTCGTACAGGCCAAAAGCGAGCGGGAGCGGACCTGGGATGCCGTGTATCATCTGGACGCCGACCAAGTGGTACAGCTGGCCCGTGAAGACATGCCCGACGTGACGGTTTCGGATCGTGGCGACGGCCGTTGGGCGCTGGGCGAGAGCAATCTCCCGTACCGGCAGGAAATTTCGTGGGAATCACCGGATTTCCGGGATGCCTGGATAGTCGACGTGGAAACCGGAGATCGGCGCACCGTGGTGTCGGGCCTCCAGGGCAATACATCCCTGAGTCCAACCGGTGCCTGGGTCTACTGGTGGGACGGGAATTCCAAGCATTGGATGGCCTTCAACTCCGCCGACGGATCCGTCACGAATCTGACGGAATCCATTCCCCATGACGTATCGGATTTCCAGCACGACTGGCCCATGTTGCCCAGCTCCGAGGGGGCGGCCGGCTGGACGGAGGGCGACCGCGCATTCCTCATCTATGACCCGTACGACATCTGGGCGGTCGACCCCGCCCAACCCGCCGCCCCCCGCAACCTCACCGAAGGCACGGGGCGCGACCGCTCCATCCGCTTCCGGGTGGTTGACCTGGATTCCGAGAACCCGTTCGTCGAGCCCGAATTGGTCCTGTCTGCCTTCAACTACGACACCAAGGAAAACGGCTGGTTCACCGACCGATTGGCAGGCGAAGCGCCACCCCGCGAACTTGTTTTCGGACCCTACGGATACAACCGACTCGACCGGGCGGATGACAACCCGGCGGTCGTGACCTATTCCCGTGAATCCTTCGAGGAATACCCGGAAGTCTGGACGGCCCGTCTCGACCTCTCCCGGGCCACACTTACTGGAACCCGTCAACTCAGCACGACGAATCCGCAGCAGGCAGACTTCACGTGGGGCTCCGCCCGACTGGTCGAGTGGACCTCCCTGGATGGGCAATCGCTGGACGGCATCCTGTACACCCCGGAAGGCTTCGATGCGTCGAAGACGTATCCCATGATGGTGTATTTCTACGAGAAGAGCTCTTCCGGACTGTTCAATTACTTTACCCCCAGCGCTTCGCGCGCCAGCATTGACCGGGCCTTCTACGTATCGCGCGGATACCTGCTCTTCGTACCGGACATTCCCTACAAGTTGGGCTACCCGGGAGAGAGTGCCATGAATGCCGTCATGCCGGGTGTCACATCGTTGATTGAGGCCGGTTTCGTGGATCGGGACCGGATCGGTGTACAGGGCCACTCCTGGGGAGGGTACCAGATTGCCTATATGGTAACTCAGACGAACTTGTTTGCCGCCGCCGAGGCCGGTGCTCCGGTCGTGAACATGACGAGCGCATATGGCGGCATCCGGTGGGCCTCGGGCATGTCCCGGATGTTCCAGTACGAACGGACGCAGAGCCGCATTGGCGGCACACTCTGGAATGCCCACCACCGTTACATTGCCAACTCACCGCTTTTCGAGGCCGACAAGGTGGAAACCCCGCTCCTGATGATGCACAACGATGCGGACGGCGCCGTCCCATGGTACCAGGGTATCGAGTATTTCGTGGCGCTGCGTCGTCTTGGCAAACCGGTCTGGATGCTGAACTACAACGACCAGGGGCACGGGCTCTCGAATCTCCACGATCAGCGTGACTGGTCCATCCGGATGCAGCAGTTCTTCGACCACTATCTGATGGATGCGCCTGCTCCGGTCTGGTTGGAGCGGGGCATTCCGGCCGTGGAAAAAGGACGAACGCTTGGTCTGGAACCGGCCGATGCCGTGTCCTCAGACCGGTATCGATGACGTGGAACGGCTGGTCAGGGGCGACTGTTTGACCCGACCGTCCCATCCAAGCGACATGCCCTCGGGCAGGTCCGCGTCGATGTCCGCATGCAGGGTGCCGTGGGTCATGTGGATGAACCACGTCTCCCGGGCCTCGATGCTGGACGCCAGCGCGATGGCCTCGGAGAAACTCAGGTGCATGGGGTGCGGATGTTCTCGAAGGGCATCGAGCACCAACAGATCCAGGTCTTCCAGCAGATGCCGGCTGGCGAACGGCACATCGCTTACATCCGTCAGATAGGCGAACGACCCGATCCGGTAGCCGAGGACGGGCAGCGTACCGTGCATGGCCGGAATGGGGATGATATCCACGGACGCCTCCGTACCGCTGCGTGACGTGACCGAAAAGGGGCCTTGGACGGCGTGCAGGGACAACCGTGCCACGCCCGGATAGGAGCCGTCCCGAAAGATGTAGGGATACATGTCCGTCAACGTTTGCACGGTATTCTCGACGGCGAAGCAGGGTATGGCAGCACGATTCCGGAAAAGCAGGGGGCGGAGATCGTCAAGCCCGGCGACATGATCGAAATGGTGATGTGTGATGAGCACCGCGTCCAAGTCATGGATCCCGTAACGAAGGGCCTGTGTCCGCAAATCCGGTCCCGCATCGATCAGGATCCGCAATCCGTTGGCTTCAACCAGACAACTGCACCGGAGTCGCCGATCCCTCGGATCGTCGGATCGGCACGTCGCACAGGCACATCCAATGACGGGTATGCCGGTCGAGGTGCCGGTACCGAGCAGGGTGACCTGTACGCTGTCGTCGCTCACTCGTCTTCCGTTTCGATTTCAACCACGTCGTTACGCGTCCAGGCATCTTCCAGTGCCTGGCGGACGACCGGACGGAGATAGACGGAGTCGACATCCAGATCGCGAAGGGCCTGGGCCAGGATGGCCAAGTGCACTTCAGGCGGATGCCGCCGGTTCAACATGAGGAAGGGCTCATCGTTGCGGATGCAGGGCCCGCCTCGGAAATTTCCTTTTTCCCGGCGGACGCGAAGCCCCAGCTGCTCCACGACGGTTTCCAGTTCTTTGACGATCTGCGCGGTCTTCATGGTCAGAATATCAGTCCCAGACGGATGCTGTGCACAATGCCCGCATAGTCAAAAGTATCCTGGGTCGCATCGGTCAACAGACGGGACGAACTCAGATTCCAATCCTGCCACCGGAAGCCCCATCCCACCATGAGACCGAATCCGTCCGACCAAGGCCCCAGTTGGAGCTCGGCATCCACGTCCAGGATGCGACTGGTACCTGTATCTCCACCGAAGGATCGTGCGGCAATGCCGAACATGGGCATGGCCCGAACGACGAACAGCGACGAGCGTGTCTCCCGTTGGACGCCCAATCCCGCGCCAATCGCGGCCACGGTAAACTCGAACGCATTGAAGGTACCGGTGTCGAGATCACGCGAGACCCGCCGGTAGGAAGTCTGTACCCCGAGAGGAACCAAGGGCTCCAGCGAACGCGGCGACCCTCCACGGCCGGACGAAAAAGGCCGGAACGATCCATACGCCAATAATCCGAACTCCGTGAAGGTGAGCTCCTCCCCTCCAGGCGAATCTTGCGTGCCCCGATGGAACCCGGCAAGGAACCCCGGCCGGGACAGCACCACGCCATACGCCGGATTGGTGAAACTGAAGTTGGCCTCCTGTGCGGAAGAACCCGTGTACTCGAACGACACGAAAGCCACGCCCACTCCTGCTGCCTGCGATGCCGAGCGCCCACCCCCATACGAGAGTTGTGCCCACGCATTCGTTTGCCCCAGCCATCCGAAGGCTACGAGAAGCAGGAGGTAGCGCATGTCACTTTACTGGATGCATTCAGGCCCCTGTGCTCCGTCCGCGACCACCACGGCCACGGCCGCGTCCTCCGCGACCACGTCCCCGGCCACGGGACTTGGATGCATCGGACGACGCATCGGCTTCCTGCTCAACGGGCGTCTCCGTACCGGTGTCCTTCCGTTCCGTTGGACGTTTCCGCTCTGCCGGTTGCTGCGGCGTGTCCGTCCGGATATCTTTTTCCGCAGATACCGGCGCTGCCTGTTCCGGCGCTGCCTGTTCCGGCGCTGCCTGCTCCTGTTTCTTCGGTGCACGACGGGAGCTTGGGCGCGGGGCATCGGGCGTTTCCGACGTCACGGTCCCCTCTGATGCATCGGAACGGGAGCGTCCACGGCCACGATTGTCGTCATCGCCGGAGCGTCCACGACCCCGACCGCGATTCCCGTTCTCGGACGAACGTCCCCGTTCAGGGGTCTCTTCCTCGGTGGACCGTCCCCGACCGTTGCTGTCATTGCCGGAGCGTCCACGTCCACGGTTTTCGTCGTTGCCGGAGCGTCCACGTCCACGGTTTTCGTCATCGCCTGAGCGCCCGCGTCCACGGTTTTCGTCGTCGCCGGAGCGCCCACGACCGCGGTTTTCGTCATCGCCTGAGCGCCCGCGTCCACGGTTTTCGTCGTCGCCTGAGCGCCCGCGTCCACGACCGCCACCGCGTGAACCGGAGCGGGAGCCTCCCCGGCCACGGCCTTCGGATGCGGAAGACGCATCAGAATCCGACGCCTCCTCTTTTCCATCACGGCGTTCCTTTGACGGCTCCCGACTCGATTGGGCATCCCGTTTCGACCGGGCATCCCGCTTTGGTTGGTCGTCCCGCTTCGATTCCGTATCTCTGCTGGAAGCGGATGATTTTGTCGGGGGCGCCTTCTTTTCCTTCGCCTCCGTGGACGCTTCTTCTCCCGATGCGGCGTCCAGGAAGCGGAAGTCCAATGGATCCATTCCGGAATCGGCAACGACACGGACGCGCAAGAGATGACGCAGGAACCACCGGGTCGTCTGATTGGGAATGCGCTTGTTCAGGAATGCGGCCGTAAAGGGATGGACCACCAATTTCAGGCCGGCCCGGCGTCCCGACGACAGATACGCCTCAATCCATTTTTCCATCTGGGCGAGGAGATCGTCCGGTGTCATACCCGCGCTCGAAGCAACGGGAGTCCGCGATTGGGACGAAGTCGACGAAGACGGAGACTCCGTACGTTCTGCCGGACGGTATTCCCTGCGTTGTCCCGGAGCCGAGTTGTCATCCTCCGGAAGCGAAAATGTCTTGGTGATGCTGGGTCGCAAACGCTGACGCGTAATCTGCATGAGCCCGAAATCACTCATGGGCAGGACCTTCGTGACGGCCCGATCCTTGCGGAATTCATTCCGGATTTCGTCGTAGACCTTCTTCCGGTTGCGCTCATGGCGCATGTCGATGAAATCGACCACGATGATCCCGCCGAGATCCCGCAGCCGGACCTGTTGTGCAATGACATGCGCGGCCTCGACGTTCACCTTCAGCGAGCTGTCCTCCTGCGACATGCCGCGCCCCGAGCGACCGGAGTTCACGTCCACGACGTGCATGGCTTCGGTCTGCTCAATGAACAGGTACCCACCGGAAGGCAGGTTCACCCTGCTCTCGAACGCCTCCTCCACTTGTTTGTCTATCCCCGCCGACTTGAAGACGGGATCGCTGCCAGTATATTCGTGCACGGCATCTGCCATTTGTGGCGCTATCGCCTGTACGTAACCTTTGATGTTCTTGAACGTGCGGTGATCATCGATCAGAATGCGATCGTAATCATCGGTGAACAGGTCACGCATGATGGAGGACGCCATGTTCACGTCAACATGGAGTTCAGCCGGTGCTTTCGGCTTCTTGGAAAGTTTGGATTCGATTTTCCGCCACTTGTCGAGCAGCAGGTTCAGATCGGTATCGAGCGACTTCGCATTCTTGCCGGACGCGACGGTACGGACAATGACTCCGAATCCTTCCGGCAGCAGGCTGTTGGCCAGTGCCCGAAGACGACGACGCTCCTTGAAGGACTGGATTTTCTTGGACACCGCCACATAGTCGGCCATGGGAACCAGCACCAGGAATCGTCCCGCCAACGAAATGTCCGTCGTCACACGACTGCCTTTGTTGGCAATGGGCTCCTTGCTGATCTTGACCAGGATCTTCTGATCCTTTTTCAGATAGGTGGTCGGATCCACCGGAGGAGCATCCCGTTCATCCTGACCCTGGTCCCGTCCGCGTCCTTTCGCGTGCTGCCGTTTCATGGCAGAACGTCGCTTGTCGGTCCGGTCCTTGTCGGCAACGTGCTTGTGGCGGCTGGCCTCGCCTTCTCCCCGCGATCCGCCCTGGTGTCCACTCGGACGACGACGGTTCTTCCGTGTCGGACGCGTGACGTAGTCGACTTTGAACTGCCCGATGGCCGGAGTGTCGCTCTCGACAAACTCGAGCCAATCGGTGACGTTCTCTACAAGATCAGAGAAGTGGAGGAAGGCATCCTGTTTCTGGCCGATATCCACAAAGGCGGCCTGGATGCTGGGCATGATGCGGCGAACGCGGGCAAGAAAGATGTTGCCAATGGTTCGCTCATGCTCCTGGTTTTCGATAAACAGCTCCGCAAGATCGCCATTCTCCACAATGGCGATTCGGGTCTGTTTCCCGCTGTTGATGATGATTTCCTTGGACATGAATGGTCGGTGTACGGACCGCGGTCGCCTGGAATAACTGCAGGGGATACGCGCCGTCCGGCATACGTGATAAACTCCGTGAAAGGCCGCGAAGCATCCTGCCGGTCAAGCGACGGCTCGGATCGACGCGCACTCGTCATCCATGTGGACACAGCACTCCGGACCACGCGGCAGAACATGCCGAGCAGGATCATCGGTGTCAGGAACCGACCGATGGAGATGCGATGTGGGATGGGGGCCTTCATATAAGCCTTACCCCGAAATGGATGGGGCGAGTGGTTGGAGACAAAACGAACGTCTCCGAAACAACTGGTCGGCATGTAAATCGTCACACCCCCGGAATGATCCCGGCACGGCCGCTCTCCGGTCATTAAAATTCAGGGACATCACCATGCCATCCTGAACCATGCCGGAACCTTCCACCGCCCGCGGACTCGAGGGCGTCATTGCCCTGGAGTCGTCCATATGCCACATTGACGGACAGCAAGGCGAGCTCGTTTACGCGGGATATGACATTGCCGACCTTGCCGCGAATTGCACGTTCGAGGAGGTCGCTTGGCTGCTTTGGACCGGGGCTCTGCCCACGCCGGCCCAGCTGGCCGACCTGAACCGGCAGCTGTGCGCTGAGCGGGCCCTCCCGCCGATGGTCCTGGAATTGCTGGCCGCCACGCCCGAGGACGCCAACCCGATGGCCGTGCTCCGGACGGCGGTCTCCATGCTCGCCCTGTTCGATGGCGAAGCGGAGGACATGTCCAGGGAGGCCAACCTGCGCAAGTCCATCCGGTTGACGGCACGCATCCCGACCATCCTTGCCGCTTTCGACCGGCGGCGGAACGGCCGCATGCCCATTCGTCCGTTGTCCACCGGTTCCACGGCCGCGAACTTCCTGTACATGCTGTCGGGGGCCGAGCCCGGTGCGGCCGCCGAGCGCACGTTCGACGCGTGCCTCATCCTGCATGCCGAGCACGGCTTGAATGCATCCACCTTCGCGGGACGGGTGATTGCCGCCACCCTGTCGGACATCTACTCCGCGATTTCCGGTGCCATCGGCGGCCTCAAAGGGCCCCTCCACGGCGGAGCCAACATCAAGGTCATGGAAATGCTGGAGGACATGGACCGCTCGGGGGCCGACCCCGCGACCGACGTCCGTGCGCGCCTCGCCCGGAAGGAACGGATCATGGGCTTTGGACACCGCGTGTACAAAACGGTCGACCCCCGAGCGACCATCCTCAAGGCCATGGTGGACGAGATGAGTGCCGAGCGCGGAACGCGCAAATGGTTCGACATGAGCGTCGCCATCATGGACGTCATGGCGGAGGAAAAGGGCCTGTACCCGAATGTGGACTTTTTCAGCGCATCGGTTTACGGCACCCTGGACATCCCGACCGATCTCTTTACGCCCGTGTTCGCCATGGCCCGGATTACCGGGTGGACGGCGCATCTGCTGGAACAATGGCATGACAACCGGCTCATCCGGCCGCGGGCGGCCTACACCGGGCCCCGGGGACTCACGACGGGACGCGCAACGGTCGGATCTTCGTGAACACCCGTTGACTTCGCCCGGGGCGTTGGGCGGCTTGCACATCCGTTTGTACATTGACGTGCGATCAACCGACCCATTATCATGAGCTCCAATTCTTCCTGGCTGACATCCCCTGTCCTCAAGAAAGTGGTAACGGGCGTAACCGGCCTGGGGCTGACGATCTTCGTGCTTCTGCACATGATCGGCAACCTGTCCATGTTCGCGGGTAACGACGCCTACAATCTGTACACGTACAAACTGACCTCACTCGGTCCGCTGCTCTATGCCGTCGAACTGGGCCTGGTCCTGTTTTTCGGTTTCCACATCGTGGTCGGCGTCCGGATTGCCCTCGGCAAGCGACGCGCCCGGTCGAAAGGATACGCGGTCTACAAGAGTGCCGGACGGCCCAGCATGCAGTCGGTATCCTCCCGATCCATGATCGTGACCGGGATCATCCTGTTCGTCTTCCTGATTTTCCACGTCATCACGTTCAAGTTCGGCCCCGGAGGCCCGGGTAATGCCAGTGAGGCCTACCTGACCATCATTGGTGGCGTCGAAATGCGCGACCTTGCGAAGCTGGTCCGCGAGAAGTTCGCCTCCCCGCTCTACACCTTCGGCTACACGGCCATCATGCTGCTCCTTCTGGTCCACCTGCGCCACGGGGTCTGGAGCGCGCTCCAGTCCCTGGGAGCCATTCGACCGTCGGCGTCGCCCCTCATCTATACCATCGGGGGCCTCATCGGAGCCGGCATTGCCGTGGGATTCGTGGTCATGCCGCTCGCTCTTTACTTCGGGTTGATATAAAACCGTTCCACCATGCTTGATTCCAAGATTCCTGCCGGCCCACTGACGGAAAAGTGGGACAATTACAAGAACAGCTGCAAGCTGGTCAACCCGGCCAACAAGCGGAAGCACACGGTCCTGGTGGTCGGCACGGGTCTGGCCGGGGGATCGGCCGCCGCGTCGCTGGCGGAGCTCGGATACAACGTGAAGAGCTTCTGCATCCAGGATTCTCCGCGCCGCGCCCACTCGATTGCCGCACAGGGTGGAATAAACGCTGCCAAGAACTACCCCAACGACGGTGACACCGTCTGGCGCCTTTTCTACGACACCATCAAGGGAGGCGACTATCGGTCCCGGGAAGCGAATGTGTACCGGCTCGCCCAGGTGGCCAACAACATCATTGACCAGGCCGTCGCCCAGGGCGTACCCTTCGCACGGGAATACGGCGGGCTGCTTTCGAACCGTTCCTTCGGTGGCGCCCAGGTATCCCGGACCTTCTACGCCCGGGGACAGACCGGACAGCAGTTGCTGTTGGGCGCGTACCAGGCCATGAGCCGCCAGATCGGTCTGGGCAACATCGAAATGTTTCCCCGCCAGGAAATGCTGGACCTCGTCGTTGTCGACGGCAAGGCGCGTGGTATCATCACCCGCAACCTGGTCACCGGGCAATTGGAGCGCCACATGGCGGATGCGGTCTTGCTGTGTACGGGCGGCTACGGCAACGTGTACTACCTCTCCACGAATGCCAAGAACTCCAATGTGACGGCGGCCTGGCGTGCCCACAAACGGGGCGCCCAGTTCGCCAACCCCTGCTACACGCAGATCCACCCAACGTGCATCCCGGTTTCCGGCGACTATCAGTCCAAGCTCACGCTCATGAGTGAGAGCTTGCGGAACGACGGCCGGGTATGGGTTCCCAAGACGCCCGGTGACACAAGGAAACCGAAGGACATTCCGGAGTCCGAGCGGGACTACTACCTGGAACGTCGTTACCCGAGCTTCGGCAACCTCGTGCCGCGGGATGTAGCATCGCGGAATGCCAAGGCGGTCTGCGATGACGGTCGCGGGGTCGGTGAGACCAAGTTGGCCGTCTACCTGGACTTCGCCGATGCCATCAACCGGCTCGGCCGCGATGCCATCGAGGCCCGCTACGGCAACCTGTTTGAAATGTACGAGCGGATTACGGGGGACAACCCGTACGAAACGCCCATGCGGATTTATCCTGCCGTGCATTACACCATGGGCGGCCTGTGGGTCGACTACGAACTCCAGAGCACCATCCCGGGGCTGTTCGTACTCGGCGAGGCCAACTTCTCCGACCATGGCGCAAACCGGCTCGGCGCATCGGCCCTCATGCAGGGCCTGTCTGACGGCTACTTCGTCATTCCCTACACGCTCGGCAATTATCTGGCCGGCGAGTCCGTCGCATCCATCACGATTGAGCACGAGGCCTTCAAGGAAGCCGAAGCGGCCTCCCGCGAGCGCATCGAACGTCTCTTCAAACCGAAGGGTACCAAGACCGTGGTCGAATTCCACCGCGAGCTGGGTCGCATCATGTGGGATCACGTGGGCATGTCGCGGACGAAGGAAGGATTGCAGACCGCCATCACGGAAATCCAGTCACTCCGGGACGAATTCTGGCAGAACCTGCTCGTACCCGGGGAGGCCAACATGTACAACAAGTATCTCGAATTCGCGGGACGGGTAGCCGATTTCATGGAGCTCGGCGAACTCATGGCCCGCGATGCGCTGGAGCGGGAAGAATCCTGCGGCGGCCACTTCCGCGAGGAGTACCAGTCTCCGGAAGGGGAGGCCATGCGCGATGACGATCAGTTCACGCACGTCGCATCGTGGGAATGGAAGCCCGATGGGAACCATGTCCGCCACACCGAGCCGCTCGAGTTCGAAAACGTCCATCTGACCACTCGCAGTTACAAGTAGCATCATGAAGATCAAACTGAAGGTATGGCGCCAGACGGGTCCCACCGCTCCGGGACAGTTCGAGACCTATGAAGTCCCGGATGCGAACCCGCACATGTCGTTCCTGGAACTGCTGGACGTGTTGAACGAGCAGCTCATGAAGGAAGGCAAGGATCCCGTGGAGTTCGACTACGACTGCCGGGAGGGCATCTGCGGCTCCTGTGGCGTAGTCGTCGACGGAACGGCCCACGGCCCCCAGCAGCGAACGGCTTGTTGCCAGTTGCACATGCGCCACTACCAGGACGGCGACACGATCGTGGTCGAACCATGGCGCGCCGATGCGTTTCCCATCATCAAGGACCTGGTCGTGGACCGCGCGGCGTTCGACCGGATTATCCAGGCAGGCGGGTACGTATCGGTGAATACCGGCAACGCCCCCGATGCCAACGCCATCCTCGTCGACAAGCATGACGCCGACCTGGCCATGGACTACGCCACCTGCATTGGATGTGGCGCGTGTGTGGCGGCGTGCCCGAATGCCTCGGCGTCGCTGTTCACGGCGGCCAAGATTTCCCACCTGGCCCTGCTGCCCCAGGGCGATCCGGAGCGGGCCACACGTACGCGTGCCATGGTTGACCAGATGGCCGCAGAGGGGTTCGGGGATTGCTCCAACCACGCCGAGTGCGAGGCCGTCTGTCCGAAGGGCATTTCGATTTCGGCCATCGCCCGGATGCGGCGTGAGTACGTGAAGGCGCTGGGCCGTTAGCGTCGGCTGTGCAGGTTCCGCTCAGCCCGTCTCGACGGCGGACAGGGACTGCAGGATGGACTGGAAGATGCGTGCGCCATCCGGTGTGCCCAGGATGGCTTCCGAGCTGCGCTCGGGATGCGGCATCATGCCCAGCACGTTTCCTTCCCGGTTGACAATGCCGGCAATGTCATTCATGCTGCCGTTCGGATTGGCATCGCCTCCGACAACCCCGTCGGGAGAGGCGTAGCGGAAAACGACCTGTCCGTTGGCTTCCAATTCCGCCAGCACATCCGGATGGGCAATGTAGTTGCCTTCGCCGTGTGCAATGGGTACACGCAGCACCTCCCCTTCCGCCAGCGCCGACGTAAATGGCGTGCCCGGGTTTTCCGTCCGCACGTACACGTCCTTGCAGGCAAAACGAAGCGAGGCATTCCGGGTGAGTGCGCCCGGCAGCAAATGGGCTTCACACAGGATCTGGAAGCCGTTGCAGATGCCCATGACCAGGCCGCCATCGTTCGCAAACCGGATTACATCCTTCATGACGGGCGAAAACCGGGCAATTGATCCGCTTCTCAGGTAGTCCCCGTAAGAAAAACCACCGGGCACGATGACCAGGTCGACGTCTCCGATGGACGCCTCCTTGTGCCAGATGAACCGTGCGTCCTGCCCCATGACATGTTTGGCCACGTGGTAGGCATCGTGGTCACAATTGGAGCCGGGAAATACGAGGATTCCTATGTTCGCGGACATGGCATACAGGGTTGGCGGACTATAAAATAGGTCACACGGATGGCGAAAGCGATCTTGCGAATCCGGGCAGCGGGTGTCCCGTATTTGTTGCGTGTGAGCGCGAACGTCCGGGCGTCCCCGGCGTACCTCGCACAATGAACGAACGTTCCAATCCGTTGTATCCGCGACATGATCCCCAAGGAACTCTTCCGAAAAATCAGACAGATCGAAATCCGTACGAAGGGTCTTGTGAGCAACATCTTCGGCGGGGAGTACCATTCCGCATTCAAGGGACAGGGCATGGAGTTCGCCGAGGTCAGACCATACCAGTTCGGTGATGACATCCGGAGCATTGACTGGAACGTGAGCGCCCGCTACGACGAGACCTTCGTCAAGATCTTCGAGGAGGAGCGTGAGCAGACGGTCATGCTCGCGGTGGACGTGTCCGGCTCGGGTGATTTCGGGTCGGCGGACCTGCTCAAACGGGAGATGGCGGCGGAAATATGCGCCGTCGTCGCGTTCAGTGCCATCCAGAACAACGACAAGGTGGGCCTGCTCTTGTTCTCGGATACGGTCGAATTGTTCGTTCCACCGAAGAAGGGCCGCAAGCACGTATTGCGGATTATCCGGGACCTGTTCGCCCACCAGCCCCTGTCGCGGGGCACCGGCATTTCCGTGGCCTTGAACCACCTGCTACACGTCCTGCATCGTCGTTCCATCGTCATGCTGGTCAGCGACTTCATGGATGACGGATACGAACAGGCCTTGCGTGCCCTGGCGCGGCGCCACGACACCATCGCCGTCCATATGATTGATCCGCTCGAGCGGGATCTCCCGGATGTGGGCCTGGTCGATTTCGTGGATCCGGAATCCGGACAGACCGTGACCATCGACTCCGGCAACACATCGGTCCGGGATGCCTTTTTCACTGCGGGACTCCAATCCGATCGCACCACCGGGCAACTGCTCCGCCGGGTGAAAGTGGATCGTATTCCCATCCACACCGACGAGGGGTATGTCGATCCCCTGGTACGATTCTTCAAGAAAAGGCATCGGGCAGGATGATTCGATCCACCATATCCCGACTCGCCCTGCTGGCCGGGCTCCTGCTGCCGAATGCGGTAAGGGCCCAACAAACCGAAGCCTACGTATCGGTCGATTCGACGCGTATTGGTGACCGCTTCGAACTCACCGTGGTCATTGGCCATGACGGTTCGCGATCTCCGGTCTTCCCGCATCATCTGATTCCCGATTCCCTCCGGTCGATGGCCCATTTCGCGCTCGGGGACTTCGAGATCCTGGACGTGCGGAAAGAGGGCGGCCGTCCATACGGAAACTCCGGTCGCCTGGACAGTGTGGTGTATGAGGCCACCACGTTTGCGATCGATACGGCTCGGGTGTCGGGTATTCCGGTGGGACTCGCGCGTTCGACCGATACGCCGTCAGACGGGCTTGCGACACCGGCCGATACGCTCCGATTCGCCAGCCAGCCGCTCTTCCTTCCGGTCGTTTCTCTCCTGGAGCCAACCACTGAGGACATCCGCGACATTACGGAGGTCGCGGAATTCCCTCGATCATGGTGGCCGTGGGTCCTGCTGGGCCTGGTTCTGGCAGCCGCTATCGCAGCCTGGTTCTGGTACCGGCTCCGGCAGGCCGATGACGTGGAAGCCGCTCCCGCTCCCCCCCCGGTGCCACCCGTGGATGTCGCTCTGGAGCGCCTGACGCGGCTTGAAGCCATCGACCTGCGGGCGCTGCCGGATGTAAAATCGTATTACGTGGAATTGGCCGATATCCTGCGCACCTATTTCGGGCAGCGCGCGAATGTGCCGGCGCTCGAGGCCACCACGCGGGAACTGGTTGATAAACTGACCCGGCTCCGGGCCGATCGCCCGGTTCCGCGGGCCCTTATCCGCGACCTGCACGACATCCTGGACCAGTCTGACCTGGTCAAGTTCGCCGATATCCAGCCCGTCGTTGACCGGACGCGCGCCATCTTACAGCAGACACGGGAGACCGTCGAGAAAACGGAAGCGGCGTACCGGGCCGCTGAACAGGTCGCGCAGGCCGAGCGGATCCGCGCCGCCGAACACGCCAATACACCGGCTGTCTCCGACTCCGCAACGTCCCCAGGCACTTCCCTGGACGCTGAATCCGCGGATTCCTCAGGTGCCTTCCCCACCGAAAGTCCTGTGAAGCCCACCGACTCTGCCAACCCGTACGCTCCAAAAAACCCGCACGCCTGATGGAATTCGCCCAACCCCTGTGGCTTGTCCTGTTGGTCCTCGTGCCGCTGATCCCCTTCCTGGGGCGGCGCCGGGCGCGGTTGCGTTTCAGCGCCACGGCGGCGGCCGGCGCCGCCCCTCCCACGCTCAAGAACCGCCTCCGTAACCTTCCGGTCCTCCTGCGCATGGCCGCGGTGACGTTCGGAATCCTGGCCTTGGCCCGACCCCAGGACCGCAATACCGTGCAGGAGCGCTATGCAGAGGGCGTCGACATCATGATGGTGCTCGACACGTCCACCTCCATGCGGGCCGAGGACTTTCGTCCGAACCGCTTCGAGGCGGCACGCCAGGTCGGGTCGGAGTTCATCTCCAACCGCATATCCGACCGGGTTGGACTGGTCGTGTTCGCGGCCAAGGCATTTACGCAAGCGCCGCTGACCCTGGACTATGATTTCCTGCTGAGCATGCTCGCCGAGGTCGAAATGGGCGTCATCGAGGATGGTACGGCCATAGGGACCGCACTTGCCATGGCGGTGAACCGGCTCAAGGAGAGTGAAGCGGAAAGCAAGGTCGTCATCCTGCTGACGGACGGACAGAACAACCGGGGCGAACTCAGCCCGGAGACCGCGGCGGAACTGGCGGAAACGTTCGGGATCCGGGTCTATGCCATCGGGGTCGGAACCCATGGCGAGGCTCCGTTCGTTGTCGACCATCCGTTTGCCGGGCGGCAACGGCGCATGGTGCCCGTCGATATCGATGAGGACATGTTGCGCGCCATATCGGAGCGCACGGGTGGACAGTATTTCCGGGCCACGAACAACGAAGGATTGCGACAGATCTATGAGGAGATCGGCGAACTGGAGAAGACCCGCGTGGAAGAGCGCACATATACCGATTTCCAGGAGCGTTATGCCGCCTTCCTGTTGCCTGGACTGCTGCTGCTCTTCATGGAAATCCTCTTGTCCAACACCGTGCTCAGGAGGTTTCCCTGATGATGGAATGGCTGCATCCTGAATGGTTCTGGACCCTGGTCTTCGTGCCGGTGGCAGCCGGACTTTTTGGCTTTGCTGCGTGGAAGCGACGTTCGCTGGTCGCTGCGTTCGGCAATCGCCAGCTGCTTGAGCGGCTGACGTCCGGCCTGAGTACCCGTCGGCGTCGCTGGAAAGCCGCGCTGCTTTCCGCTGGATTCGCACTGTTGGTCCTGGCGCTCATCGGCCCGCGGTTCGGGACGCAGATAAAGGAGGTGCAGCGTGAAGGCATTGATCTGGTCATCGCCCTCGACGTATCGGCGTCCATGATGGCCGAGGATGTGGCGCCCAACAGACTGGAACGTTCCCGGAATGAAATCAAACGCCTGCTCGGGACCCTCACCGGAGATCGCGTCGGCCTGGTCATCTTTGCCGGCGATGCGTTCATCCAGAGTCCGTTGACCACGGATTATGGTGCCCTGCGCCTGTTCCTGGATGTGGCTGACCCGTCACTCATACCCACACCCGGGACGGATTTCGGAAATGCCCTTCAGATGGCTCTTCGCGCATTTGAAGCACCGACCCGGATGGCTGACGACGGACCCCGGACGCGGGCGGTCCTGTTTGTATCGGACGGCGAGAACCACGTGGCCGATCTCGACGAAATCATTGCGCAGGCGCGAGAACAGAACGTCATCCTGTTCGCTGCAGGCGTCGGCGAAACCGAGGGCGTTCCCATTCCGGAATACCGGAATGGCCGTCAGGTTGACTTCAAGAAAGACCGGACGGGCACCGTGGTCACCACGCGCCTTGAGGAATCGGTCCTGCAGGACCTGTCCAGGGACGGGGGGTACTTCCGTATTGCCCGCACGTCCAGCTCGCTCGCCCGGTTCACGACGGCGCTGCAGGGACTCGAGCGGACCTCCTACGGCTCGGAGGAGTTCGAGGAGTACGACGAAAAATTCCAGTGGCCCCTCTTCCTGGGCCTGTTCCTTCTTTTCCTGGAGCGAATGATACCCGAGAGCAGGAAACCCCGAGAGACCCCATCCCCATGAGAATCCTGATCGTAGTGCTCGCCTTCCTGACGGCCTTCTCCGGCGATGATCCGAAGAAGAAGGGCCGGGAGGGCAACATTCTCTACGCGGCCGGTGAACTTACGGCCGCGGCCGACGCCTACCGGGCCGGAATCGCGGCCATCCAGGCCGACGGACCCGGTCCCGTGCATGCGGGCCTGCTCAACAACCTGGGTGCCGCACTGTTCAGGCAGGGAGATTTCGGAAGTGCTGTCGCGTCGTTCACCGGGTCGACCCATATGAGTACCGATGACGCATCTCGTGTGCGCGCCTTCTATAATGCCGGAAACGCGCTGACCAAGGCCGAGGAATTGGAGTCAGCGCTCGAAATGTATCGTCAGGCCCTCCTCCAGGACCCGTCCAACCTGGATGCCAAGTTCAACTATGAGTTCGTGAAGCGAAAGCTGCAGGAACAGCAGCAACAACAGCAGCAGAACCAGGACCAGAACCAGGACGACAAGGAACAACAGGAAAACGAAGGCGAGGGTGACGAGAACCAGGAGCAGACCGACGAACAGAACGAGGACCAGCAACAACAGCAGGATTCGGAGAACGCCGATCAGCAGAACCAGGATCAACCACAGGACCAGCAGCAGCAACAACAACAGGATCCGACCCAGATGAGCCCGGAAGAGGCCCAGCGCATTCTGGAAGCCCTGGAAAACGAGGAGGAGCAGCTGCTTCGCCAGGTCCAGAAAATGGATGCGCGCCCCCGGCGCGTGGAAAAGGATTGGTAGCCGCCGGGATGACCCGAACGATGCCCATGATTCGTCTGTCCATTCTCCTGTGCCTGCTCGCGGCGATGCAGGTTCGCCCGTCCCATGCCCAGGAGGTTTCCGTGCAGGCATCGGTGAATGCGACCGTAATCGGCACGGAAGAAGTCGTCACCTATACGTTGTCCGTGCAAGGCTCTGACGGTTCGGACGTGCAACCACCGGCGGCACCCGAATCGCGCGGCCTTGCCCTGGCACAGTCCACGCCCGGTACCCAGCGGAACGTATCCATTGTCAATGGGCGCGTTTCCCAGAGTTTCGGCTATACGTGGGCCTTCCGCCCGATCGGAGAAGGCCAGGCCCGCATTGAAGCCATGACCATCACGGTCGGCGACCGGACCTACCATACCGACCCCATTGAAATCGAGATCGTCCCCCAGTCCCAACGCCCCGCCCGCCCGCAACGCCGCGATCCGTTCTCCTCCCTGATGGCACCTGCCGATCCCGAACCGGAGCCGGAGCCGCCGTCCGACCGGGATATTTTCATCCGTGCCACACCCGCTTCGTCCACGGTATGGCAGAATGAGCAGCTCGTTATCCAGTACCGGCTGTACTTCCGGGAAGGAATCCAACTCCGGCAGAGCCGACTGACAGACAGCTGGGAAGCCGAGGGCTTCTGGCGCGAAGAAATGGACGTCGAAACACGCCCGATCCCCCAGACCGTCGTCGAGAACGGCCTCCGGTACAATGTGATCACCCTGAAGCGGGCGGCCGTATTTCCGGCACGGGCAGGTGACCTGAGCGTTGACCCCCTGCGCATTGAAAGTGAGGCCATGTTGCCGACCGAACGGCGTGACCCGTTCCAGAGTCTGTTTTCCATGCGATCCCGGTATACCCCGGTCGAATTGGCTTCGGGGGAAGTCCGGGTTGCCGCCCGTCCGCTTCCAGGCGGTGCCCCCGAGAGCTTCCAGGGCGTGGTCGGCAATTTTGTCCTGTCGGCCCGGACCGATCGCCAGCAAGTAGAGGTCGGATCGTCCATCCGCCTCACGGTGACGGTACGGGGTGATGGCAACCTGGCCACCCTTTCCGCTCCGCGCATCCATGTGCCGGCCGTGTTCGATACCTATGAGCCCGAGTCGTCCCTGGCCATTGATCGATCGGGGAATCGCCTGACCGGCAGCAAGACGTTCACGTATGTGCTGATTCCGCGGGCCAATGGATCCTATGAGATCCCTCCCGTCGAATTCTCGTGGTTCGACCCCGACGCCAATGTCTACCGGACGACGCAATCCGATCCCTTCCCCGTGACGGTCACGGGAACGGCCACCGTCCCGGATGTCGTAAGTGCCACCACGAACGGTCTGCCCGTGGACGACGTGGCGCCTCCATTCGTCCATGCAGCGAAGTGGGTACGGACGTCCTCCCCTCCCCTCCACCGGCGGACAGCGACGTGGATCATCCTGCTCCTTCCGGTACTGGCGTTCGGGGCCGGGTTGATCGTGGATCGCCAGCGGCGGCGACATGCGGATGCGCCATCCCTGTCCCGGGGCCGACGTGCCCACCCGCTATCCCGTCAGCACCTCAAACGCGCTACGGAACTCATGCATACCGATGACACGGCCGGGTATTTCGAGGAATTGGACCGCGCCGTCCTCGGGTTCATCGGCAACCGGCTGGACATCCCGGAACGCGGATTGACCCGGGCCCGTCTCGACGCCATCCTGGCTGAAAAAGGCATTCCAACCGGGACGCGCGAGCGACTCAGGGCCTTCCTGGACACGTGTGACCTGGGCCGGTACGCGCCCTCGGGAATGAACCATGAACGGAGGGAAGGGGCGCTGGACGACGCATCGGCCCTCATTCCGGACATTGACGAGCACCTTTCAGCATGACCAACCTTCAGCGCATGGGTCTTTTGGCCATCGTGGCTCTCCTGATGTTCTGCTCGTTCGACGTGCAGGCACAGGAATCGGCCGTTGCCCATTTCGACCGGGGAACCCAGGCCCTGCATGAAGGACGATTCCGGGACGCCATCGCCGCCTACGACGAGGCCCGATCGGAAGGCTACACGAGTGCCGAACTGCTGCACAATACCGGCGTCGCTTGGTATCGGCTGGATGATGTGGGTCGGGCTACCCTGTTCCTGGAACGTGCCCGTCTGCAGGCTCCGGAGGATGAGCGGATTCTGCACAGTCTTTCCATTGTACAGCGGCTGCAGCAAGACACCTTCTCCACGCTGCCCACTCCGTTCTGGATGCGGGCGCATCGTTGGATCCTGGATCGTGCGGGGCCGGGTGTATGGTTCGGGTTCGGCGCCGGCCTGCTGCTCCTGTGGGGCGGCGTCGCCGGCGCCCGGTTGCTGGCCCAGCGCACCCTGCCTCAGGGCCGACGTTTGGAGCGATGGGCGCTGATCATCGGACTGCCCGTGCTGGCGCTTGCCCTCTATTCGTCGGCCTTCCCTCCGTGGCCCGACCGCGCCATCGTTCTGGTCGAATCCGTCGCCCTCACGGAACAGGCAGCACCGGAAAGCACACCTGTCGAACAGCTCCATGCGGGAACGACCGTGCATGTACAGGCCCGGGGAGACGGCTGGGTTTTCGTGCGTCTGACGAACGGGGTCGGTGGATGGCTTCCCGACGACGCCATCGAGTCCGTCTGAGACGTATCTTCAGTGGCTCCTGTCCAACCTGAGCGAATCCCAGTCCATCCTAATCCGCCGTGGAACCACACGTCCTGCATCGCGCCCGCTCCGCCGGATGGATTGAAGTCATCTGCGGATCCATGTTCAGCGGGAAGACCGAGGAGCTCATCCGCAGGATGAAGCGCGCCCGGTTTGCCCGGCAGCGGGTCGAGGTGTACCAACCCACCATCGATACCCGGTATTCCGAAGAAGAGGTGGTGTCACACGACGCATCGAGCCTTCGTTCCACACCGGTCGCTGCCGCCTCCCAGATCCTTCTGCTGGCATCCGATGCCGATGTCATCGGTATCGATGAGGGACAGTTCTTCGATTCAGATCTTGTGGACGTCGTCCAGGAGCTTTCGCGAACCGGGAAACGGGTCATCATTGCCGGGTTGGACCAGGATTACCTGGGCAAGCCCTTCGGCCCCATGCCTGCGCTCATGGCCGTGGCCGAATACGTGACGAAGCTGCACGCCATCTGCATGCAGTGCGGGGCGCCCGCGAACCATTCACAGCGTCTTACGGCCGGGGACGAGCGGGTCCTGCTGGGCGCCACGGAATCGTACGAGCCCCGGTGCCGGAATTGCTTCGACCCGGGCCTGGTCAGGGCGCCTTCCGCAGACGGAAAATGACCTCATCGGCCGCGTACAATCCGCCCCCGAGCACGATAAACGCGACCAGGGCGGGAACGGGCTGCCAGATGACGAAGCCGCCGAGCGCGCCGAGTGCACCACCCAGGTACTTGATGTAGTTGAGCTGCTCGTTGGTGCTGCGCTTGATAAGGTCTTCCAACCGGTGCTCATCGTACGCCATCATGTTGTCCATGACCATGCCGTAGACGTCCAGGTTCTCGACGAATCCGAGTACCACCTTGGTGGCCCAGGCTTCGATGTCCTCCGCCCGACTCTCGATCTTCTCCGGTATCCGGTCCAGCAGGGCATCCATCTCATCCAGGACCACATCCAGTTGAGCCGGAAGTCCTTCAATCGCGGTTTCCACACGCCGCGTGAAGTCTTCCTCGTTGATGAACCGATAGGCCTTCAGGGCAAATCCGCCCACGCCCTGTCCCACCCATGACTCGATCTTGTCGATGGCGAAGGCAACCACCCGGTTGCGGACTTCCTCGGATGTGAGCACGGCGGTCATGTAGGATGACGTCAGCCCCTTCAATTCCGTCCTGAATTCTTCATCCTCAATGACGCTCCGGGTAACGCCCAGGGCCATTTCCCGGTACTTCGGGATGATCTGGTTTTCCTCGATTTTCTGCTTGATGATCTCTTCGTTGATCAATTCCTCGGAAACGGCCGTCGCAAGTCGGTAAATGACCCGTTCCCGCTGGGCGGGTATGAGCCCCTGCCCGAAGAGTGGCCGGGAATCACGGGGATTGAACAGCATGGTGATGGCCACCCAGTTCGTCAGGAAGCCGATGAGACCGCTCACGGCCACAATGCGCATGAGGCCGTCCAACGGATAGGAAACCCAGGGGAGTGTGAGCGTCATTCCGGGGAAATCCCACAGGAACGACGCCGCGAACATGATGCCGAGCGACCAGGGTATGACCTGCAGGAGGGGCAGGATGGCCGCATGCGACCCCGCCAGACGAGGCGGTTCGGACGCGGCCGCAACAGGGGGCGGAGAGACCGGGCGATGCCGGCGGATGTAACGGCTGAGCAGATCCCGGAAATCGCCCGCCGTGGCGCGTGTCACATCCCGGGCTTCCTGGACCGATAGTCCCCGGCTGCCCGATTCGTCTTCCTTCGATGTGTTCTGTTCGGGGTCCACTCCGTTCCGGGTCAATTCACCCTTGGGACGCAGAGAGGCCCAGGCGGGTTGCGT
This sequence comes from Rhodothermales bacterium, assembly GCA_040221055.1. NCBI lineage: Bacteria > Pseudomonadati > Rhodothermota > Rhodothermia > Rhodothermales > Rhodothermales bacterium. The sequence goes on from JAVJVN010000020.1 coordinate 83,684, forward strand.
CCGCCTGCATGCCGGCGATCACATTCCCGATGTGTTCGTTCAGTTCAATTCCCAGATCGGCGGCTCCGTTGCGGATATCGTCACGCCCCACCGCCGCGGCGAAGGCCTTGTCCTTGAGCTTCTTGGTCACGGACTTCACGCTCATGCCTTCCAACCGGGTCGGTCGTACCCACGCGACGGCGGTAATGAAGCCCGACAGTTCATCGACCGCATAGAGCGCCTTCGAGAGCAACGTCGTGCGCGGGGTTCCGGTGTGGTCCGCATGGCCCATGATGGCGTCCAGCATGACTTCGGGGTAACCCAGTTCCCGCAGCACGCCCACGCCCACGTACGGGTGCTCACTGGCCGTCTGGTGCTTCTCGTAGTCCATGTCGTGCAACAGGCCCGTCATCCGCCACAGCTGCTCGTCCTCCCCGAAGTGACGGGCGTAGAAAGCCATGGCCGCCTCCACGCCGTAGGCATGGCGGCGGAGACTGTCCGTATGGGTCCAGTCATGGAAAAGGGCCAGGGCATCCTTGTATTCAGGCATGATCAAAACAGGTCCACGATTCGCATTTCCTTGAGATATCGACCGGGATTGGCCTGGAAATCGGCCATCAGGGCGTTCAGTCCGGTCAGGGTGGAGTCCATTTTGTGATACATGGAGGGGTCCTTCAACAGCATACCCAGCGTGCCCTCGCCATTGTTCAGGGCCGCGAGCACAGCCGTCAGTTCAACCGATACGCTCCGGACATCCACAAGCGTCCGGTCCACGCCATCCAGCGTGGATTGCAAACTGTCCATGAGCGCGGCCAGGCGTTCGCCATCTTCTCCGGCAGCCGTATCCAGATCGGCGGTCGCGGACTCCACATTGGCCATGACGCGCCCAATCCTCTCCCGTTCGGCCAGCAGCAAGGCTTCGAGTTGTTGCACCGAACGATCCACGGACCCGATGGCGGATCGGAGGTCTGAATCGGGGGAGTTCAGCATCTGATCGGTTCCCCCGAGGACCCGGTCCAGGCCAACAAGAACCGAGTCGACGCGGTCCACCATGCCCGGAGCCCGCGCCGTCAGCGAAGCAATGGCATCGGACATTGGCTGCGTGGCAATCCGGCCGCCTTCGGGAATGCGTGGCGCATCGGGTGGTCCAAGCATCAAATCCATCCGGACGACCCCGAGTGCATCGAACCCGGCAATGGCCCCGGTCGTGCCTTCGGTCACGGGAAGCGAGCTGTCCACATGGAAATCAACGATCACATTGCCCGTGGACGGGGAAATCCGGACGCCGTTCACCGATCCCACGTTTACCCCATTCACGCGCACGACGTTGCCTGCAATGAGACCACCGGCATCGTCGAATTCCGCCGTCAGCGACAGCGTTGGCCGGAAGAGGGGCAGATCTTCGAAATACCGGACACCCAGGATGAAGATGGCGGTGGCAATCAGGAGCGAGGCTCCGACTTTCAATTCATTGGAATACTTCATGAGTGGCCGATCTGGTATTCATTGGCTTTGACGAACGCTTTCAGGACCGGATCGTCTGCGTCATGCAGCTCGTCGATGGTACCGGCCCAATGCATGCGCCCCTGATAGATGAAAGCGGCGCGGTCTGCGATGTTCAGCACGGAATGCATGTCGTGCGTGACGACAATACTGGTCACGTTCAGTTGTTCGGACAGGCCCTCGATGAGCGCATCAATGGTGTTGGACGTTTCCGGATCCAACCCGCTCGTGGGCTCATCATACAACACGTACCGTGGCCGCAAGGCCACGGCCCGGGCCAGGGCTACCCTTTTTTGCTGCCCGCCGGACAATTCGGAAGGCATCTGTTCACCCACATGCGGCAATTCCACCATGTTCAGGCAGTTCTCTACTTCGTATCGGATTTCATCTTCGGTCTTCCGGGTGAACGTCCGCAGGGGGAATGCCACGTTCTCAAAGGCACTCATGGAGTCGAACAGGGCGCCGCCCTGGAACAGGATTCCGAAATTGCGACGGATTTCCCGGAGCTCTCCATAGCTGATGGCATTGATGTCAACACCATCCACGGTAATGCGACCGGAATCGGGCTTCAGCAGTCCGATGATATGCTTCATGAGCACACTTTTACCCGATCCGGAGCGACCGATGATGGCAATGGTCTCCCCCTCGACAATATCCAACGATACGTCAAAGAGGACCTGCCTTTCCTCGAAGCTCTTGTTCAGTCGTTCAATGCGGATCATAGCAGTGTGGCGGCCAGCACGAGGTCGGCGAGGAGGATATAGACACAACTGGCCACGGCGGCCTGGGTCGTGGCACGGCCCACGCCTTCCGCGCCGCCGGCCGTGTAGTATCCCTTGAAACACGAGATGGATGTGATGGCAAAACCGAAAACGAACGACTTGATCATGCCGAAAATGGGGTCGAACGGCTGGAAGAACTCCCGGGCCCCGTCCACGAACACGCCGATGGGGACGAATCCTCCGAAGTGCCCGACCAACATGCCTCCGGTAATCCCCACGAAGGTCGCCGCAATGTACAGGACCGGAAACATCACGACACCGGCAATCACGCGGGGTACAATGAGGTAGCCGATGGAATTGAGCCCCATGGCCTCCAGTGCATCGATCTGCTCCGTGACGCGCATGGTGCCCAGTTCAGCCGCAATCCGGGCGCCGACCCGACCCGCCAGGATGAATCCCGTGACGACCGCACCCAGTTCGAGGACCATGGACGGCGCCACGATGGAGCCGATGATGCTCTTGGGAATGAGCGGGGAAACCAGCTGGTAGGCGGTCTGTACGGTGGTGACGGCGCCCGAAAAGGCGGCCGCCAACATGACGATGGGAAGCGAGTCCACCCCGACGCGCATCATCTGCTCCCAGAGGTTCTTCCGATACCTCGGAAATTCCGGCAGGGCGCCGAATGCATGGAACATCAGCAGGCTGTACCGGCCCAGGGCCTGGACCGGTTCGCGTATGGAGTTATGCAGTTGCGGCATTCGGGTCGGAAGGGTAATCGGCTTCAAGGTACGTTGACCGTTCCAATAGGTGCCCATCCCGTAATGTGGCAGGCACCACGTATCTTCCAGGTATGGCCAAAACCAGATCAATCTTCACGTGCCAGCAGTGTGGGGGCGAATCGCCCCGATGGCTGGGTCAATGCCCGTCCTGCGGAGAGTGGAACACCCTCGTGGAAGAACGGGTGGAGCCGACGTCCCGGCACGCACTCGGAGGAGCGCGACCATCGCGGACCGCCGGAGTCTCGGCCGCACTTCGTCTGGAAGATGTACAGAGCGGTCAGGAATCACGGATTGTCACCCGGAACGCGGAGCTGGATCGGGTACTGGGGGGCGGCATCGTCCGTGGCTCAGCCGTCCTGGTGGCGGGCGACCCCGGAATCGGCAAGAGTACCCTGATGACCGAACTCGGGGCCTTGCTCAAGAATCTGAAAATCCTGTACGTGACGGGCGAGGAATCCCCAGCCCAGGTGAAGATGCGCGCCGAGCGGCTGGGTGTGGACTCCGACACCTTCCTGTTGCTGGCGGAAACCGATGTGGAGGGCATTATTTCATGCGTGCATGATGAGCAGCCCGACCTGCTGGTGGTGGATTCCATCCAGACCGTGTACCGCACCGACCTGAACAGCGCCCCGGGATCGGTTGCCCAGGTCCGGGAAAGCGCTGCGGCCCTCATCCAGATGGCCAAGGCGACCGGAACGGCAGCCTTCATTGTGGGGCACGTCACCAAGCAGGGGTCGATAGCCGGCCCACGGGTGCTGGAGCACATGGTGGATACGGTTCTGTATCTGGAAGGGGATCGGCACCATGCGTTCCGGATCCTGCGGGCCGTCAAGAACCGGTTCGGCTCGACGAACGAAATCGGGGTGTTCGAGATGCAATCGGACGGACTGTCGGCCGTCGGCAATCCGAGTGCCCTGTTCCTGTCGGAACGGGCCGTGCATGCTTCAGGCACGGCGGTCGTGTGCTCCGTGGAGGGGACGCGCCCGTTGCTCGCCGAAATCCAGGCACTCGTTACGGACACCTCCTATTCGACGCCCCAGCGAACAGCGACGGGATTCGATCCACGCCGGCTTCAGATGTTGTTGGCCGTGCTCGAAAAGCGGGTCGGCCTGCGCCTTTCCGGATCGGATGTGTTCGTGAACGTCACGGGTGGCCTGAAGCTGTCCGAGCCCGCGGTTGACCTGGGAATGGTCGCCGCCATCGTGTCCTCATTCCGGAATCGCGCCATTCCGGCCACGTCCGTACTGATCGGGGAAGTCGGTCTGGGAGGGGAAATCCGCTCAGTCCCGCAACTCGATGCGCGCATCCGTGAGGCCTCCAAGCTGGGATTCACGGATATCTTCGTGCCGGAAAGTGCCCGGGCGGGAGCCGGCGCATCGACGGCGAAATTGACGGGTGTGGCCTCCCTGGAAGCCCTCGTTGACCGACTGTTCTGATAGTGGGGGTCAGCGCCGGTCCAGGCGCTCCACCGTGCCGTCATCGCGCCCTACGAGCACGGTCGTCGCCATATCCAGGAACAGACCGTGGTCCAGCACACCCGGCGTCTGCAGCAACGTCATGTTTACAGCATCGAGATCCCCCATGCCGTGATCGAATGCCGCGTCCAGGATCCACAGCCCCTGATCCGTAACGACGGGCCCATCCTTCTTGACGCCCATCCGGAGGACCGGATCACCCCCCAGTTTCCGGAGCACAGTCATGACGGGAGCCACGGCCATGGGAACGACTTCCACCGGCAGGGGCATACGTTCACCCAAACGCGACACCCGCTTCGACTCGTCGACCAGCACCACGAACGATCGCGCCTGGGCCGCCACGATCTTCTCCCGGGTATGCGCCGCACCCCGGCCCTTGATGAGTGCCAATCCGGGATCGAATTCGTCGGCCCCGTCGAATGCCAGATCTACAGCCGGATGCTCATCCAACGTGGTGAGCGGAATCCCGTTCTCGCGCGCCAGGCGCTCGGAAGCGAACGAGGTCGGTATGCCCTTGACCTCCAATCCCTCCCGGGAAATGCGCTCACCCAGCGCCTTGATGGCCATGGCTGCCGTGGAGCCGGTACCCAGCCCCAGCACCATTCCGGCCGTGATCATGTCCGCAACGGTCTGTCCTACCAACCGTTTGGCGTCGTTCTGTGTCCGTGCCATCCTATTCGAATCGGAGCGCATCGATCGGATTCAACCGGGCCGCCTTGAAGGCCGGATATCCGCCGAAGACCAGCGCAATGAATGTGACCATGACGACGGCGGCAATGGCCCATCCAACCGGGAACGCCGCCGAGATGTCAAAATACAGGGCGACGCCATTCCCGGCCAGCGCTCCAAGAAGGATTCCGATGGCACCCCCGATCTGGCACAGGAAAAAGGCTTCCAGCAGGAACTGACGGAGGATGTCCTTGCGCCGGGCACCGATGGACTTCCGGATTCCGATTTCACGGGTACGCTCAATGACGGACACGAGCATGATGTTCATGATGCCGATCCCGGCGGCCAGGAGCGATATCAATCCGATGCCGGCTCCTCCCATGGTCAACGTTCCCGTGAAGGCTTCAAATACAGCCTGCATGGAGTCGTTGGTGGACAGGTCAAAATTGTTCGGGTCGCCCGGTTGCACCTTCCGGATGACCCGCATGCGACCGATGACCTCGTCCTTTGCCGCATTGATCATGGCCGGATCATGGACGCGGATGGACACATTGGCGATATTGCGCTGGGGCTGTCCGTAGACCGTGAAACCCCGACTGATGGGCACGAAAACCCGGTTGTCTTCCGAGAACCCGAGGAAACTGCCCTTTTCCTTCAACACCCCGATGACCGAGCATCGCATGCCATCCATGGTCAATTGCTTCCCAAGGGGTGATTCGTTGGGAAACAGCTCCTCGGCAATAATGGAGCCGGTCACGCACACCGGACGGGCGTACTGGATGTCTTCTGCCGTGAAGAACCTTCCGTATTCGACCTCGTGGCTGAAGTTGCCCAGCATATCCTCGTCGGTGCCCATGATCATCACATTCGGCTCCGTTTCCCGGTCGGAATAGGAGACCTTCGTCATCTTGAAGTCCTCCATGGGCGACACCGTGACCGGAACGGTCATGAGGGATTCCAGACGTTCCACCTGATCGTAGGTAATGCTTGGCCGGTTGCGAACAGCCGCGCTCGTATTGCCCATCTGGATGGGCGGCGTCCGGGTCACCGAGAAGGTGGACGACCCCAGGAATTGGAGCCGTTCCTTGAAGTACACATCAATCACTTCGACGGCCGTCACGGACACGATGATGGCGAACACACCGATCACCATGCCCAGCAACGTGAGACCCGATCTCATCTTGTGCCCGCGCAGGGACTCCCAGGCCATCCGGAATGCTTCAAGAAATGCCATGTCAAATACGTTTATTCGTAGCGGAGGGCTTCAATGGGCGTCGCGTTGGCAGCCGACCAGGCCGGTGCCAGGCCGAAGGTCGTACCGATGGCCACGCAGATACCGAAGGCAATGGCCACAATCCCGACGCCCATCTGCGCGGGCAGCACGAGCGAAATCAGGAGTGCGAGGGGGATTGAAAGCAGGACGCCCACGACGCCACCGACCATGCAAATCACGATGGCCTCGATGAGGAACTGCATGAGGATGGTACGTCTCCGGGCCCCCACTGCCTTCCGGATGCCGATTTCCCGTGTCCGCTCTTTCACCGTCACGAACATGATGTTCATGACGCCGATACCGCCCACCAACAGGGCGAGCGCCGTCAATCCGATCCCGATGCCGAAGATGGCATTCTTGATGGGAGCGATGGCTGCCCGCAGCGATTCCTGTTCATTGATTTCGAAGTCGTCCTCCTCACCTGCCTGGAGACCCCGGGCCAACCGGACGACGCCCCGCAATTCATCCCGGGCCTCGGCAACAGGCACGCCGGACACGATCTTGGCCCGGACCGATGCATCCCGCCAACGCGTGCCGAAATGCTTCTGGAACGAGGAGAAGGGCACGAAGGCCGACGTATCGTTCCCGCCTCCGCCCTGTCCTTCCTTCTTCAGGATGCCGATGATCCGGTAACGGTGCCCGCCTATCCGGATGGTTTTTCCGAGGGCATTTCCGACGGGAAACAACTCGCTGGCCACGACGGCACCCACCACCGCCACGCTGCGTGCGCTCAGGTCATCCACTTCCGAATAGAAGTATCCCTCCTGCAGATCAACGGTCTGGACCATCGGATAATTCGCCAATGTACCCCGAACCGTGATGTTGGGCAGGTTCTGGTGTTCCGATACGGCCGCCCGGCCGGTCGTGACGACCGCGGTGGCGGCTTCCACGAGCGATGCACGCTCATTGATGGCCGTCGCAATATCCACGTCAATGCGGGGCCGGTTTATGTACTCCCACCATTTGAACCCCGGTCCGCCGACCCATGGCCAGCGCTCCACGTACATGACATCGGCACCCAGGCTGGCCATGTCATTCTCGAATCCCTGCTCAATGCCGTTCACAATGGTGGCCATCCCCGTAACGGAAACGATTCCGATGATGATGCCAAGCGTGGTCAGTACGGCTCGCATCTTGTTGCTCACGACGGCCCGGACGGCAATCAGGAACGACTCGGTCAACTCGAAGAAATATCGACGCACGTGGGGCAGGGTTTTGGGGGCGTGGAATCTGATCCGGGTACGCGACGTTCACCCTGTAGTTGCAATACACACCCTCTCCCGGACATGAGCAAGGCACGCATTCTCGCGGAATTCTGGACGTTCCTGAAAATGAGGCGCAAGCTGTGGCTGGCCCCCATCGTATTCATCCTGCTTCTGTTGAGCTTGCTGATCGTGCTCACACAGGGCTCAGCCCTCGCCCCGTTCATTTACGCCCTCTTCTGATGGATTGTCCAGTCGGACTTCGAAACGCAACCGGTACTCCCTGTAGGTCGTGTTGAAGTCGGACTTGACGAGCCGGAAGCCGTTACGAAGCGCCAGGATGGTCATTCCCGGGTGCAGGTTGGGAAAGGTATCGAATGCAAACCGGGTGAACCCCATCTGCTGCACCCGGGCCATCATGTCCGCAAGCAGGGCCGATGCCACGCCACGACGCCGCCACGCCGGCATGACGCCCCCCTTTGCACTGTAGAACGTGAACCGGTTTTCCCGGTAGCCGATCTTGAACCCGACCGGGTCCGGACCCGACCAGGCAATCAGGATGACCACGTCAGGCCGCTCGAACGTATTGATGATCCGGTCTTCCTCGAAGATGAGCCGGTTCATCGGACGGATGATGGGAAGTGCATCGAGGCCCACCTGCTCAATCCGGATCCCGGCATGTCCGTACTCCGTCATGAATCCGCCTCCACCAGGGTACCGGGCTCCAGCAGTGCGGGGGGCACGTCCTGCAGGAATCGGGTCGGACTCGTGAAATACTGGCCATCGAATCGACGGGCCTGGACCATGGGATAGCTCACATACAGTTCATCGGCCGCCCGGGTAATGGCCACGTACATCAGGCGGAGTTCCTCATCCACGGCCTGGGTGTCGCCAACGGCCCGGGCGGAGGGCAATACGCCGTCCAGCGCCTGGATGATGAACACGACCTTGAACTCGAGTCCCTTCGCGGAGTGGATGGTCGACAGGGTCAAGGGCAATTCATCATTGCCTTCCTCCTCCACATCCATGGCCGTCAATTCCACAGGGTCAAGCGCCATGCTTTCCAACATCCGCGTGCGGTCCGTGAAGGAGGCGGCCAGTGCCGCCAGCGCATCCAGGTCCTGCTGCCGTTTGGGATGATCCTCGTAATAGACGCGCTTCAGGATGGGCTCGTAATAGGCCAACACCCGCTCCAGTTCATCGGCCGGCGTCGCCCCGGGAGCATTCCGTCCGCTCCGCAGCAGGTTGAACAACGCGGTCAACTGGTCCGCGTATCGGTCCGACAGGAAAGCATGGTCCAGAGAGAGCGCATCGGAGGGCTCGGCCATGATGGCGTTCATCAATCGATGGGCGGTCTTCGGCCCGATCCCCTCCAGCAGCTGCAGGATCCGGTTCCAGGACACGGCATCCTGCGGATTCTCCATCACCCGCACGTGGGCCAGGACATCTTTTACGTGGGCTGCATCGGACAATTTCAGGCCACCATATTTCACGAACGGAATGCCCATCCGATTGAGTTCCACTTCCAGATTGTACGAATTGAATCCGTTCCGGAACAGGACCGCCATCTGGTTCAGCTCCACACCCTCCTCCCGAAGTGCCAGGATCTGCTGGGCGACGAACCGGCTTTCGAAGCGCTCGTCCTGGGCAGCCACGAATACCGGGGTCACCCCGCCGTCCCGCTCCGTGAACAGCTGCTTGTCATGTTTCCGGTGGGCACGCGCCAGGACGTGGTTGGCCAGATCCAGGATGGGCTGTGTGGAACGGTAATTCTGCTCCAGCTTGAGGAGCCAGGCACCCGGGAATTGCTCGTCGAATGTCAGGATGTTGCGCAGATCCGCGCCCCGGAAACCATAGATGCTCTGTGCATCGTCGCCGACGGCCATCACATTGCCGTGCACGGATGAAAATGCGGCGACGAGGGCAGCCTGGGCCGGATTCGTATCTTGGTATTCATCCACCAGCACGTGACGGCACCGACCGGCCACCGTCCGGCGGATTTCGTCGTGGTCCCGAAGCAGCACCAGCGTCTGGATGAGCAGGTCGTCATAGTCCATGAGCCCGTGCTGCTGCTTGTAGACCCCATAGGCTTTGGCAAGTGCGGCGATTTCGTCCTCGAAGGAGACGAACTGCGGCCAGGTGGACTGGAGGATATCGGAAAGGGATGCGCCGCGACTCCGGACGGCGCTGATGATGGCCTGGAGCGTTCGTTTCTTCGGGAAGCGTTTGCGGGACAGCGATTTGGGAAGCGCTCCCCGCAGGACATCAATCACGTCCGCGGCATCCGATGCGTCGAGTATGGTGAAGTTCTTCGGCCATCCGATGACGGGCGCGTACTGGCGCAGGATCGATACCCCGAATGCATGGAAGGTGCCGCCCCGGACCTGGTTGCACCGGCCGTCCAGCAGCAACGACGCCCGGGCCAGCATTTCCCGGGACGCGCGGCGCGTGAACGTCAGGAGTACAATCTGCTCGGGTGGTGTCCCGTGTTCGACCAGCCAGGCCAGCCGATAGACCAGGGTGCGGGTCTTTCCGGTACCCGCACCAGCCACCACCAACGTTGCTCCCCCGGGTGCACGGACCACATCCAGTTGTTGGGCGTTCAGTTCATCGGCATAGGGAATGACCGTCTGCACCACATCGGCGTCAGGATCACGCTTGATGACGAAGTGGCGGGCCATGCATGCAGGCGGTTGACTGGGCGATGTGCGTGTGAACGTGGACGCCGACAATTGGTTTGGCAGGGCCGGAATTCATAGATTGAGCGCCTGTTACCAGGCAGGTTTGTATGGGAAAAATCATCGCGGTTGCGAACCAGAAAGGCGGAGTCGGCAAGACCACGACGTCCGTCAATGTGGCCGCGTCCATCGCCGCCATGGAACACCGTACCCTGCTCATGGACTTCGATCCGCAGGCGAACGGAACGTCCGGTTCGGGTATTGATGTCCGGTCGGTCGGCAAGTCCACCTACGAGGTGCTCATCGGGGAGGCGACGGCCGAAGAGGTCATCGTACCTACCGAGATGGAATTCCTGGATGTCATGCCGAGCCATATCAACCTGGTGGGTGCGGAAATCGAAATGGTCGACGTGGTCGACCGGGAGCGCATCCTGCGCAAGGCCTTGCAGCCCATCCGTGACCGCTACGATTTCATCATCATCGATTGCCCGCCGTCGCTCGGTCTGCTTACCCTGAACTCCCTGACGGCGGCCGATTCCGTCATCATCCCGGTCCAGGCGGAATACTTCGCCCTGGAAGGCCTTGGACAGTTGCTGAACACCATCAAACTCGTGCGTCAGCACCTGAATCCGGACCTTGAAATCGAAGGGGTGGTCCTGACCATGTTCGATACCCGACTCCGTCTGGCCAACCAGGTGGCGTCCGAAGTCCGGAAGTATTTCGGGGACAAGGTCTTCTCGACCATTGTCCAACGCAACGTCCGGTTGTCGGAAGCCCCCAGCTACGGGCAGCCCGTCATCCTGTACGATGCCGCCAGTACGGGCTCCCGGAACTACATCGGTCTGGCCCGGGAAATCCTGACCAACAACAAAGCCTATCTCCAACCTGCCGACTGAGGCTGCCATGGCAAAACGAAAGTCTGCGCTCGGAAAAGGCCTGGGGGCCTTGCTGCCCGACAATGAGGCCCGCACGTCGGCGGCCGAGGATCCGGCCTCCCCACGCTTGTACAATTTCGAAGACCGGATCCGTACGGCAGGCTCGGTTTCGGACATCGCCGTCGACCGGATTGAACCCAATCCGTACCAACCGCGCGAGCACTTCGACGGGACGGCCCTGGCCGAACTGGCCCAGTCCATCCGGTCGTTGGGCATCATCCAGCCCCTGACCGTCCGGGCCGTTGGTCCGAACCGGTTCGAATTGATTTCGGGTGAGCGGCGATTGCGGGCCGCCCGTCAGGCAGGCCTCGAACGCGTACCGGCCTACATCCGGGAGGCCGACACGGAGGCCATGCTGGAAATGGCCATCGTGGAAAACGTCCAGCGGGAGCAGCTGAACCCCATCGAAATCTCCCTCGGCTATCGTCGCTTGATGGATGAGTGCGGGCTGACCCAGGAACACGTGGCCGACAAGGTGGGAAAAAGTCGCTCCGCCGTCGCCAATTTCCTGCGCCTGCTTCGCTTGCCACCCGTCATCCAGGCGGGTCTCCGGGATGGTCAGTTGTCCACGGGTCATGCCCGGGCGTTGCTCGCACTTGAATCGGAAGCCGACCAGAAGACGGCTCTCGAGACCATCGTCGCCAAGGGCCTCTCGGTCCGCGACACGGAGCAGTGGGTCAAAAAAATGCTGTCGGCCGGGCAACCCCCGACACAACAACCGGCAGGTGCGTCACCTGCCGCCACGCACGAGGCCGATCTGGAATTGCGCCGCATGACCGACGATCTGCGTTCGCGACTGGGGACGAAAGTCCGGATCAAACCTGTGGGCAAAGGCACGTCCGGGCGGATTGAGGTGGAGTTCTATTCCGCCGAGGATCTGGAGCGCATTGTGGACCTGCTCACATCCTGATGCGTGCCCTCTGTGTGCTGCTCATGGGTCTGTGCGCACTTCCGGACCTGGCGACGGCCCAGGCGACGCTGTCCGGCAATCGGCCTGACGACGTACAGCGCCTGGTCATTGGTCGCGCCCTGCCTCCCGCCGTGAATCGGACGCCACAGGATGCGCTTCGACGTGCCCTCCTGGTGCCGGGCTGGGGACAGATCTACAATCGGCAGTACATCAAGCTCCCGTTCGTCTATGGCGCACTCGGCGGGTTGGCCACGCTCGCCGTGTTGAGTCACCAGGACTATACCCTGTACCGCGACGCCTACCAGTACAAGGCGTGGCAGGAACTCGTGGACGCCGGAGCGCAGGCGGTGAACCCCAAGGCAGAGTTCCAGTCTGCATACGACGAGATCGCTGCCGAATTCGGAACCGTCTCGTCCCGACCCATCCAAACGCAGCGAAATAATTTCCGACGTTCGCGTGACCTTTCGCTGATTGGCATCGGCTTAGTGTATGGTCTGGCTGTGCTGGACGCTTATGTAAGTGCGCACTTGATTGATTTCGATGACGGAACAGACCTGTCGCTGCATGTGGCACCGGTCCCTTCCGGCATTCGAACGACCGTATTGATCCCGCTGGGATCCCGGTAATCCTGTAACCTCTTGCTTTGGCGGACGTCTCAGAGACCGCCCAACCACCAACGTGGCCCGTGTGTGCCGCGAGAGTCTTCATCATGCGAGAAGGTACCAGATTGAATGATCCCGTTACCGACGTGGTCGATGTGACGGCCACGGCACGAACCTCGGAGCCCAGCCTGTTCAAGAAATGCCATGCATTTTTTGATTCCGAAAACCTGTATGCGCAGGTGAAGGCGGCTGACCTCTACCCGTATTTCCGGGCCATTGAACGGAACGACGGAACGCGCGCGATCATGAATGGCCGGGAAGTCATCATGGCGGGATCCAACAACTATCTGGGGCTCCTCTCCGACGAGCGTGTCCGCGAAGCCGCCGTGGAAGCCATCCACAAATACGGCACCGGGTGCACAGGCAGCCGGTTCCTGAACGGCACCCTCGACCTGCACATCCAGTTGGAAGAACGGCTGGCGCGTTTCATGAACCGTGAAGCCTGCGTCCTGTTTTCCACGGGTTACATGACCAACGAGGGCGTCATCCAGTCGCTGGCCGGCAAAGGAGACGTCATCTTCTCGGACAAGGACAACCACGCATGCATCGTGGCGGGGACGAAGGTGGCCATGGCCGATACCCTCCGCTTCCGTCACAACGACATGAAGCATCTCCGGGCGCTCCTGGAGAAGACGCAACTTGAACGCCCTGGAGCAGGCAAACTGATCGTCACGGATGGGGTGTTCTCCATGTCGGGAATCGTAGCCAAGCTTCCCGAACTTGTGGAGCTGGCCGAGGAATTCGACGCGGTCCTGATGGCCGACGATGCCCATGCCGTGGGTGTCATCGGACCAGGCGGACGTGGAACGGCGGCCCAGTTCGGGCTCGAGGATCGGGTCCACCTCACCACCGGCACATTCTCGAAGAGCTTTGCATCCCTCGGTGGATTCTGTGTGGGCGACGCCGACGTCGTGGAGTACATCCGTCACACGAGTTCGACACACATCTTCTCGGCGTCCATGCCTCCCTCGAATGTGGCCACGGTACTGAAGTGCCTGGAGATCCTGGAAACGGAGCCCTGGCGCCTGGACCGCCTGTGGGAAATCTCCGATTACATGCGGGCCGGTTTCGAGGATGCCGGGTTCAATGTCTGGAACAGCCAGACGCCCATCATTCCGGTCGTGGCCGGCAACATGCGCACCTGTTTCGAAATGTGGCGCGACCTCCTGGACACCGGTGTCTTCGTGAACGCCGTCGTCCCTCCGGCCGTACCGCAGGGACAATCCGTGTTGCGCACGTCCTACATGGCTACCCACACCAATGAGGACCTCGACTTCATCCTGGATGCCTTCAAACGGGTGGGCCACAAGCACGGCGTCATAGGAACCAACGGTTCGGCAGCCTGATGACCGGATTTACGGTTTCTCCGGTCACGTCCCGACGGGACCGGAAGGCGTTCATCCAATTCCCGTTCGACCTGTACCGGGAGAGCAACGTGTGGGTACCGCCGCTCCGCATGGACGTTGCGCGACTCATCAACCCCCGGAAGAACGCCTTTTTCGGCCACGGGGACATGCAACTCTTTCTTGCCAGGGATGCCTCCGGCCGTGTAGCCGGGCGGATTGCGGCCATCCGGAATGGCATGCATCTGCAAAAATATGACGATGCCGTCGGGTTTTTCGGTTTTTTCGAGACCGTGGACGATGACGACGTGGCCGGGGCCTTGCTTGAGGCCGCAGCCGGGTGGTTGCGCAGCCAGGGACTGTCCGTCATGCGCGGGCCGGCCAATCCCACCTTGAACGACACCGCCGGTCTGCTTGTGGGTGGGTTCGACCGCCAGCCATCCATTCTCATGCCGTACAATTTCCCGTACTATGAGGCCATGCTGGCGCGTTTCGGGTTCTCCCGGTCCATGACCATGTGGGCCTATTACAGCCACATCAAATACCTGGACGATGCCAAGTTGAACCGGGGCCGGGATCTCATCATGCGTCGCTATCCCGGCCTGAGCGCGCGTCGGCTGGACATGTCCCGTTTCGAGGAAGAAGCAGCCACCATCCTGGACATCTACAACGATGCCTGGTCCAGGAACTGGGGGCATGTCCCCATGACCGATCCCGAGTTCACGCAATTGGCCTCGGAATTGAAGCAGATCGTGGACCCGCGCCTGGTGGTCATGGTGGAAGACGAGGGTGAACCCGTCGCATTCGCCATTTCATTGCCGGACCTGAACTATGCATTGAAGACGCTGAAGACAGGACGGTTGCTGCCGTTCGGCCTGTTCAAGTTGTTGATGCTCGCCAAGAGTGGTGTCATCCGGGAAATCCGGATGCCGCTCATGGGTGTCCGGCTTTCCCATCAGGGGCGCGGCCTGGATGCCATGCTGATTGCGGAAACCATCAACACGGGTCGGGAAATCGGCGTACAGGGATGCGAAATGAGTTGGGTGCTGGACACGAACATGAAACTCAGAAATGCCCTGGAGGCCATGAACGGAGTGAAAGACAAGGAGTATGCCTTGTTTGATGCACCCATCTGAGCCCATGTCCCGACCTGCATTCGTTTATTTCGACATCGACGACACCCTACTGGATCACACCCGTGCCGAGCGGCACGCGCTCAACGACGTCATTGCCGACCGGTCCGATGCATTTGACGGACTGACGCACGACGAGATCGTTTCGGCGTACCGGGAGGTGAATGCACGGGTCTGGAGCGAATATGCAGCGGGGTCCCGAAGCAAGGACCAGACGAAGTATGGCCGGTTCGAGCTCCTTCTGGACCGGCTGGGACGTGGCGGAAATGGCCTGCACGTGGAGCTCGCCGACCTGTACCTGGAACGGTACAGCGACCATTGGAGCTTTGTGGACGGGGCTGAACAGGCCTGGCAGGCGGTATCATCGACGTATCCCTGCGGTTTGTTGACGAACGGATTCTCGGAGATCCAGCGGGCGAAGCTGTCCCGCTTCCCTGTGCTGGACCGGAACGCCCGGCACATCATCATCAGCGATGAGATCGGCTGGTTGAAACCGCACCGGGCCCTGTTCGATCACGCAGCCGGAATGGCCGGCGTGCCTCCCGAAGATATCCTCTATGTTGGTGATTCGGCCCGGTCGGACGTCGAAGGCGGACTGGGCGCCGATTGGTCCGTGGCGTGGTACCGGGGGGACGATCATGCGTCCGAACGCGTATTCTCCTTCCAGGACTACCGTGAACTGATGGACCGACTGGAAGCCTCTTGAGCACGGTGCACGCGCGTGACCCAAACAAAAAAAGCCACCTGTCTCCAGGTGGCTTTTTTGCGGACCCCGTCCTTTTCAGGACGATGGTTCCAAAAGTTTCCTGACGCGCGAATCTCCCCCGGTGGTCCGTTCAGCCGAAGCTGTTCAGAACAGCCGGTTACGGGAGATTCTCGTCTTATGGTTGGCATCACCACCAGGGTGATGCAATCCGCCGTACGGGCATACAACGGATTTCAGCATTCCGCGGACAACAGGATTCAGCCCGTTTGCCCACCCTTTCGGGTGCGCCACGTTACATCCGCCTGCCTGTGCCGCTCCCCTCGTCCGCTCCGAAAAGCTTCGAGGTTCGCTTGCACACGCCTTGCAAATCAATGCAAGGCCCTGCACTTCAACGGACTCTGGTTGCCGGGACGGTACCAGAACGATCCATGCAGTCTCCTGCCTGTGCAGCGCCGGAACCGGCCGAAGCCAGTCCGCCATCTTCACCAGGCCGGTACGTTACGTACCGCATCCGGAACTCCTGCAAACCTGCCTTGTGAGCGGTATTGCGATCAACACTCCGAACGAGGGGGTCCAGCTCCCGATCCGAAGATCGGGCGGTCTGCCCTCATGCAGCCTAAAGACTCAGTCGCGTCAAGGAACGGTGCCGTCAGGCACTGGGACTATTATAGATCGGTTTCAGAGTCAAGTCAATGCAGAATGTTCAACAAAGAGTTCACACAGTTCTCCACAGGGTTGTCCACACCCCCGGAAATGCAGAAAGCCCGGCCGCAAGGCCGGGCTTTCCACTGCCCATAGTCACTGCGCGACTGAGTACCCCGCGAACGGGGCTTCCACCAGGCGGCATGAGATGCACCAAACGTACGAATACCTCCCGGACAATGCAAGTGCAATAACGGTGACATTGGCTGATCGGCCATTTTCCGTCCCAGATGCCCGTTTATTTCACCTTGCAATAACGGTTATCACATGATCTGTCGAAGGAAGATCGACAAGGCGGCCGGTTCCACGAGCAACGTTGCGATGAGTCCGCCGATCGCTCCGCCCAGATGGGCCTCATGGGCAATCCCTCCCATGTTCGGATTGTCCCGCCGGCTCATGGCATAGACCGAGAAGCCCAGGAAGCCCACCGCAAACAGCCACGCAGGAATCCAGATGGCAAAGAACAGCCCGATCTGATCGAACGGCCGGAACAGGCAGAAGGACAACAGTACGCCCGAAATGGCCCCGGACGCACCCACGGCCGCATAGGCGTGCGAATTCCGCTGCCACCAGAGTGTCAAACCGTGGGCGGCGAATTCGGAGACGAAAAACACCACCAGGAAACCAACCGGACCCAGGAGTCGCTCCAGAGCGGGCCCGAAAAAGAACAGGGTCAGCATGTTGAAGGCCAGGTGACCCGGCCCGGCGTGCACGAATCCTGCGGACAGCAGTCGGTAGTACTCCCGGTTCTTGAGCACCTGGGCGGGCCGAAAGGACAACCGGTCCAACAATGCCGTATCGAACCAGAGGGCATATCCACTTACGAGGACATTGAGAAGGATCAGGATGATGGTCAGCGGGCTTTCAACGAACATGGGCGTACTTCCGGGTTTTCGTCCGGTGTACGACCACCCTGGGCGCAGGATTCTCCACCGCCGATCGCACCCGCCGCGTGAACCGGCTCATGCGCATCCGGAGTGCGGAACTGCTCACCCCCGTGACCTGGCTGATTTCGGAAAAGGAACGCGACGGCGAGGCACAGCGCGCAGCCACCATCATCCGTGTGATCGTGTCCTCCTCCCGGAGCAGCCGGCGGGCGGTTCGAACGACCCGCTCGGCCTGGTCGTCAAAGGCATCGCTTGCATCCGTCACGGCATCCGCCGACGGGTCCATGGGGAACAGGACCCCTTGCTCTGCACGCCTGCGCCTGAGCTCCCGGATGACCCGGTTCCGGGCCATGCGCCGCACGTATCGGTCGGGCGCGTGCAATCCATCCAGTCGGGGAATGACAGCCACCATGACATCCGACGCCAGATCTTCCACATCCTGCATCCCCAGCAAACGTTCCCGCTCCGCACAGGCCCGGAAATATCGACGGGAATCGTTCCAAAGTCGTACAATGAGTTCAGTACGATTGTCCATGACCTCGTGGCTTGACTTGCTCTTCAGGCAAAGACCCCGAACCGGACACCACATAACGACCTCCGCCATGAAAATCCTCTTCGCCACCGACCTCAAGGAGCCGACGGCCATCACCAATCGCATCCAGTCCTTCGCGGATCGTTTGGATGCGGATCTATACGTGTTGCACGTCCATGTCCCGACCCCGACGACCCCGCTGGGCATCGATCCGCTGAGTGGGTTCGGGGAGGTATCCTATGCACTGTACGATCCGTCCATCGAGGAGAGCATTGTGGAGGCCGAGCAGGGGGATTTCGATGCGTTCGTCCAGGAACGATTCACGCGACCGGTGCGGCCTGCGCTGCATCATGGCGATCCTGCACGCGTCATCCTGCACGATGCCACCGAATTGGGGGCCGATCTCATCATCCTGGCAAAGCGCCGCCACTCCGCACTGGAGCGCATGCTGCTGGGCAGTGTCACCAAAGTAGTCGCCAACGAAGCCACGCAACCCGTACTGTTGCTGCCCATTCCGGATCAGGACCGGACCTGAAAGCGGCGCGTGCCCTTGTCCAGGAATGCTGCGAACTCGTCCACGTCCATCATTCCGAATTCGCGCAGGAGCAACGTCGTGCCGTCGGTGTCGACCACTGCGTATGTGGGCAGCGCCACGATCCCGGTGAGCCGGAGCTGGTATCGGTGGAATTCGTCGCCCTTCTCCGGGCCGTCGGTGTACAGTTTCAGCCGGACGAAGTCGTTGGCCAGCCGCGAAGCGACCGGCGCCCGTGGAAATACGTTGGCTTCCATGGACCGGCAATTGGTACACGTATAGCCGGTGAAATCAACGAAGATGGGCAGATTCCGCGTGGCAGCCTCGGCGACGGCGGCGTCGATATCGTCCACGTGCCAGCCGTCATCGGCACCCGGCACCGCGTCCATACCCGAGGCGCCCAGCACATTGAACAGACCGACATCACCGGCTTGGCGAGGCGGAAGGAAGGCATCCAGGGCGTTCAAGGGCGATCCAAACAGTCCCGGCAGCATGTACAGGGACACTGCGAAGAACAGGGAGCCAAGCATGAGTCGACCGGCACCGATACCATCCGGCGCCGGTTCGTGTGCCAGCCGGAGCTGTCCAATCAGGTACAGACCGGCCAGGAAGAACACCACCACGATG
Source organism: Rhodothermales bacterium (assembly GCA_040221055.1). Taxonomy (NCBI): domain Bacteria; kingdom Pseudomonadati; phylum Rhodothermota; class Rhodothermia; order Rhodothermales; species Rhodothermales bacterium. The sequence continues at coordinate 102,933 of JAVJVN010000020.1, forward strand.
AACGCAATGCCCAACGGTCGCGAAATCAGGCCCCATCCCCAGACCAGGTCAGCATTGGAAAGGAACTTGACCGCGGCCGCCAATTCCACGAAGCCCAGGACGACCTTGACCACATTCATCCAGGATCCCGACTTGGGGAGGCGCTGCAAGGCATTCGGAAACAGGGCGAACAGGACAAACGGCGAGGCAAATGTGGCCGAATAGACCATCATTCCGGCCACGGGCCACGCCCAGGTACCTCCGGCTGCAGCCGCCAGCAGACCGGCCACGAACGGAGCCGTGCAGGAAAACGAGACCAGCGTCAGCGTCAAACCCATGAACCAGACCCCCATGGCGCCTGACCCGCCGCCCAGGGCGTTGACCCGATTCACCAGTCCGGACGGCAGTCGCAGTTCGTAGAGCCCGAGCAGGGACAGGGCGAAGCCCACCAATACGGCCGCAATCAGCAGGTTCACCCACGGATTCGACGCAATGGTCTGCGCTCCGGCCGCCCCCACCACCACGGCCATGACAATGCCGATGACCGTGAACGTGGCAACGATCGAGACCCCGTACAGACCGGCCAGTTTTACCGACTGGACCCGATCATCGGCGTGTTTCGTGAAATAGGACACCGTAAGCGGAAGCATCGGGAAGACACACGGGGTCAGCAACGACGCCAACCCGGCGCCGACGGCCAGCAGCAGGAAGGCCAAGAGGCCGGACTGTCCGGGGCGCTCGTCCGGGGTGGGCCCGTCGGTGATCGTGCCGGCATCCAGGGCCCGTGCAATTTGGGCGGTCGATGCGCCGGCGTCCTGCCCGCCCGTCACGAGCGTGAATGTAACCGGCACCTCCGTGCGCTCCGGACGCAGGCACACACCGAACTCGTCGGAGCAGATCTGGAATTGGACACGCGGCGTCAATACGACCGGCTCGCTGCCGGCGACCGGTAGCTCAGCATCCACATCCAGCACCGCGTACACGACCGATTCGCTCTTGAAGTACGGCAGTTCCATGTCGAACGTGGGATCGTACCCCGAACGGGGAGGATCCTGTCCGAGCGACGCACGGGCGGTGACGCCATCCATGGAATCGGGCCAGGAAACGTCAATGCCATAGGGGCGCACTCCCACTGAACGATCCGGCAGCGCCTGGTCCAAGGCATACATCTTCCAATCCCCCGGACCCGTTATCGTAGCCGTGAAGGCCACGATGGTGGAGCGGCCCGGCGATACGCTGTCCGGCCGGGCTTCCGCGCGCCAGGTGACGTAATCCGCGGATACCCCGATGGACGGCCCTCCGCCCAGCCCGAGGTCGGGCACCGCATCCTGGCCAGCCACGGCCATGGGCCAACACGCCATGAGGAACAGCACCAACCACGTTTGCAAGCGGGGCCATCCGCTCAGGCGGGGAAACGTATCCGGGAGGACCATGTGGGCTCTGGATGGCGAGGCGTTCAAGGGCGGCGAATCGAGGGAATAAAAAAAGGGGATGGACGCGGAAAACGTCCATCCCCTTTGAAATGTTGCCAGAAAAGCCAGCCGGTCAGGCGGCGACTTCAGGCTCCACGCGGACTTTGACCTCTGCTTCCACTTCGGGATGCAGTTTGACGGTCGCGGTATACACGCCAAGGACCTTGATATCGTCCTCGACATGGATGTTGCGACGGTCCACGGTGACACCCTGGGCAGCCAGGCCGTCAGCAATATTGGTCGTGGTGACACTGCCGAAAATGCGGTTCTCCTCGCCCACCTTGGCGAAGACAACGACTTCGATCTTGCCCAGCTCCTTGGCCAGGTTCTGTGCGTCCTCTTTCTTCTTGCTGAGCTTGCGGGACTGCTGACGACGTTCTTCCGTGACGGACTTGACGACCGACGGCGTGGCCTGCAGTGCCAACCCGCGAGGGAGGAGGAAATTGCGTCCATAACCGGGCTTCACAGCGACGATGTCGCCCTTCTCGCCCAGGTTTTCGACGTCTTGGAGTAGAATTACTTGCATGACCGTATTCCTTGATCTGTCTTACTTGAGCGAGTCGGTAACGAACGGAATGAGCGCCATGTGGCGGGCCCGCTTCACGGCACGCGTGAGCTGGCGCTGGAACTTGGCGGAAGCATTCGTTATGCGGCGGGGCAGGATCTTGCCTTGCTCGTTCAAATAACGCTTGAGCATTTCGACATCCTTGTAGTCGACGTACTCCGGCTCCTTGAAATTGGTGTTGGTAGACATGTGCGTATGGGGATTGGGTTTCAGTCGTCGTCTTCGTCGTCGGCAACCGCTTGGGCATCGGCGGCCTCCTTGGCGAGGTCCGCAGCCTTGCGACCGCGGTTGGCCTCGAAATGACGCAGCATCTTGGCGTCGAGCCGCAGCGTCATGTACCGGAGGATGTTGTCGTCGATTTCAAGCGCCCGCTCGAGCCGCTGGATGAGCGGTGCGATGGAGCGGAAATGCATGTTGACGTAATACCCGTTCCGCTTCTTCTGGATGGGATAGGCCAGTCGGCGACTGCCCCACTCGTCCATTTCAAGGATTTCTCCTCCTGCGTCGGAGATGTATTCTGTCACGCGTGTGACGAGGTCCTTGACCTGGTCATCACTGATGACGGAGTTGACGATATAGGTCAACTCGTACGTGTTTTTCGTAGCCATGGAATCCCTTTGGATGATGGATTGACACAGCCCCCTGCCGTCAGCAGGGAGCAGGGACTTTGTCGTCTGTGCACTATGCACAGACCAGCAAAATACGACGATCCGGACAGATATCCAGTCCTTAACCCAAATTGCACGTTACAGCGCGGGCATACAGGCAGGACCGACCTACAGCGCAGACAACCGATCGGCATTCTCCGCCACGCGAAGCGCCCGGATGATGCCACCCAGATCTCCGTCCATGACCTTCTCCAGGGCGTGGTTCTTGTCGTCCCCCTCAAGCCGGTGGTCCGTCACGCGCCCTTGCGGCCAATTGTAGGTACGGATCTTGGCCGACCGATCCCCCGTGGAGACCATGCTGCGCCGGGCCTCGGTGCGTTCGGCATTCCGTTTGGCCAGTTCGAGTTCGTACAGGCGTGAGCGCAACACGCGCATGGCCTTGTCCTTGTTCTTCAACTGGCTCTTCTCATCCTGGCAGGTCACAACCAGGCCCGTCGGAATATGGGTCAACCGGACGGCGGAATCCGTCGTGTTCACGCTCTGACCGCCGGGTCCACTGGACCGGTATACATCCACTTTCACATCGTTTGCGTGCAACTCGATGTCCACCTCCTCGGCCTCGGGCAACACGGCAACCGTGGCCGCCGACGTGTGGATGCGACCGCTCGATTCCGTGGCCGGCACACGCTGGACCCGGTGCACACCGCTCTCGTACTTCATGGTGCCGAACACTTCAGGTCCGGCCAGGGCCAGGATGATTTCCTTGTACCCCCCCTTCGTGCCTTCCGATGCTTCCATGATCTCCACCGTCCAGCCTTTCAACTCAGCGAAGCGGGAGTACAACCGGAACAGGTCGCCGGCAAACAGTGCGGCTTCGTCGCCCCCGGTTCCGGCCCGGATCTCGACGATGGCATTCTTGGAGTCCTCCGGATCCTTCGGAATGAGCATGAGGCGCAATTCTTCCTCGACACCCGGCAAGCGCTCCTCCAATTCCTCCAACTCGGCCTCGGCCATTTCTCCCAACTCGCCCGAATCGTCCGCCTCCAGCATCTCCCTCAGGTCCGCCGCTTCCGTGAGCATGCCCTGGTAGGCATCCACGATTTCGATCATCCCCCGAAGGGACGTGTGCTCCCGGCCCAACACCGCCATTTTCCGGGGATCCGTGGCCACTTCCGGTTGGGCCATCTGGCGCGTGACGTCATCGTACCGACGTCGGATACCGTCGAGCAGCTCGGTTTTGATCATGGATGCGAAGAGGATGGATGGGGGCGCGTGTACGCGGATTCCGGGTATTGGTTCAAGCGATCCCGGCGGGCACACGGGCTTCGCAAAGTGAGACCCGAACTGGTCCGGGAATCGGCTCGGACCCACACGGATGGCCGCAAATCACCCGGGACAGCCCGCTGGACGGGCCGGACGGAGCTTGGCACACTTTTGGCGGAAGGTGTGATCGAACGAGAATACCCAACCCCTCATGCTCGCATCCCCGTACCACAGGATTACCACGTCGCACACCGTGCGCGGCATTGTCATGTGGTTCCTCATGTGTTTCATGGTCTACTGGGTCATGGATGGCCTGGCCACCCGCCCCGTGGCCATCGACGTGGAGGACTTCCGCAAGAGCGGCATGTCCGATGAGCACGTCCTGTCGATGGCCCTGCAGGAAGCAGCCCAAGCCATGGACAACTACTGGTGGATCCACGATCGCCAGCCGTACCTGGTATTCGATGCGACGCGCGAATACGCCATCAGTCCGGGGATGTATGCGGCGTTCGACATCGAAATCACCTACGATGCGAAGAAGAAGCCGATAGCCGTGCTGGAGCCGGTCCAGAAAGTCGCCGGCATGCGCCCCTGACAGCGCCTACTCCACCGTTACGCTCTTGGCCAGATTCCGTGGCTGGTCCACATCACAACCCCGCAGGACGGCAATGTGGTAGGACAACAACTGCAGCGGAATGACCGTGAGCAACGGACTCAGGAATTCCAGGGTTTTCGGAATCCGGATGACGTATTCGCACATCTCATCCAATTCCGTGTTTTCATCGTCCGTGATGGCAATGACCGATCCGTCCCGCGCCACCACCTCCTGGATATTCGACACCACTTTGTCGTAGGTACTGTCCCGCAGCGCGATGAACACCACCGGCATGAACCGGTCAATCAATGCGATCGGCCCGTGCTTCATCTCGGCGGCCGGATAGCCCTCCGCGTGGATATAGGAGATTTCCTTGAGCTTCAAGGCACCTTCCAGGGCCACCGGGAAATTGAATCCGCGGCCCAGATACAGGAAGTTGGATGCGTACCGGTAGATGCGCGCCAACTCTTCGATGCCCGTATCCGATTCCAGGAAGGTCTTGATCTTGCTCGGTATGGCCTGCAGTTCCTTCAGATACGCCGAGAAGTCCTCATCCGACAGCGTCCGGTCCTTCGACAGGGCGAGCGCGAGCATGGTCAGGACGGTGACTTGGGCGGTGAACGCCTTCGTGGAGGCAACGCCGATCTCGGGTCCTGCGTGCAGATAGACCCCCGCATCGGTTTCACGCGCGATGGTCGACCCTACGGTGTTGCAGATACCGTACACCGGGACATCCCGGGACTGGGCCTCCCGAACAGCGGCCAACGTATCGGCTGTTTCTCCGGACTGGGAAATGACCAGGAGGATATCGCCTTCCGACATGATGGGATTCCGGTACCGGAATTCGCTCGCATACTCCACTTCCACGGGAATCCGGGCCAACCCTTCAATCAGGTATTCCCCGACGAGCGCCGCATGCCAGGACGTGCCACACGCAGCAATCACAATGCGTTTCGCGCCGCGGAGTCCCTCCATGACGTCAATCAGTCCCCCCAGCACGACATCCGTTCCCACGCGTCCCCGCATGCAATCCTCAAGTGAGCGGGGCTGCTCCATGATTTCCTTGAGCATGAAATGGGGGTAGCCGCCCTTCTCGATCTCTTCCAGATCCCACTCCAACTCGTGGATTTCCTTGTTCAGGGTCTTGTTGTCGATGGTGCGCACCTCGAACCCGTTGCGCCGGATGACCACCATCTCGCCGTCATTCAGGTATACGACACTCCGGGTATACTCCACGATGGGCGCGGCGTCCGACCCCAGGAAGTACTCGTCATCCCCCACGCCGATGATGAGCGGACTCCCTTTCCGGGCGGCAATCAGGACATTGTCATCGGTAGCCGTGACCATGGCAATCCCGTACGTACCCACCACCTGGGTCAGCGCCTGGCGCAGGGATTCGTCGAGCGCCAGGCCGGTCAATTTGTGCACGTCCTCCACCAGGCGGACCAGGACCTCGGTGTCGGTCTGACTGTGGAAGACATACCCTTTTTCCGTGAGCGACGTGCGCAGCGTGGCGTAGTTCTCGATGATGCCGTTATGCACCAGGGCAAACGAGCCATCCGTGCTGACGTGAGGGTGGGCGTTGATATCGCTGGGGAATCCGTGCGTGGCCCAGCGGGTGTGCCCAATGCCGAGCGTCCCGGCCATGCCACCATCGACAGACGCCTCGAGCACGGCCACCTTGCCCAGCTTCTTCCGGACCTCGAGGGCTCCATTGACGATGGCAATGCCCGCGGAATCATATCCGCGGTATTCCAATCGTTTCAATCCATTGACCAGGATTTCAGCGGCCTGGCGCTGCCCGATGTATCCGACTATTCCACACATGGGATTCCGCTTGTATTATCAGGCTGCAGGTGAATCATTACTCCGGCTGACTCGGATGGTTGGTCCTGTGTTTCAACACGCTATCCTTCCCGCCTGTCGCTCACGCTGGAACACTGCGTGAAACCGCCAGGGCAACCGCCCGGACGCGCTCCATGAGCGTATTGAATTGCTCAGGGAAGAGGGACTGGGGACCGTCGGAAAGAGCGGCCGGCGGGTCGGGGTGCATTTCAATCATGAGTCCATCGGCGCCGGCCGCCACCGCTGCAAGCGCCATCGGTTCCACCTTGTTCCGGATACCGATCCCGTGACTGGGGTCGACTACGATCGGGAGGTGGCTCTTCGACTTGACCACCGGCACCGCGGACAGGTCCAACGTGTTCCGGGTGGCCGTCTCGAAGGTCCGGATGCCCCGTTCGCACAGGATGACGTGCGGGTTGTCGGCAGCCAGGATGTATTCAGCGCTCATGAGCCATTCCTCGATGGTCGCCGACAACCCGCGCTTCAGCAGGACCGGACGGCCGGACTGGCCGACGGCCCGCAGCAGGGTATGATTCTGCATGTTCCGGGCGCCGATCTGCAGCACGTCCGCATACCGGGCAACCAATTCGACCTGCGACGCATCCATGACCTCCGTGATGACGTCCAGGCCGTTCGCGGTGGCGGCGTCGCGCATCCACCGGAGCCCGGGCTCGCCGTGACCCTGGAACGCATAGGGAGAGGAGCGCGGCTTGAACGCCCCGCCACGCAGCATCCGCGCACCCGCCTGCGCTACTATCCGCGCGGATTCGTGGATCTGTTCCTCCGATTCGACGCTGCACGGGCCGGCCATGACCACCAGATCCGGGCCCCCGATGGCGGCATGTGGCAACGTCACGACGGTGTTCTCACGGCTCCAGGACCGGCTTGCGAATTTGTACGGCTCCGTGACCCGATGGACTTCGGACACCCCGTCCAACAGCTGGATATGGCGGCGATCGAAGTCCGGCTTCACGCCGATGGCCCCGAGCACCGTCTGCTGACTCCCGCTGGACCGGTGGACGTCGAATCCGAAGTCATTCAGCCGGGCGATGACGGCTTCAATCTGGTCTTCGCGCGCGCCGCGCTCCATGACTACAACCATGATCAGCCCTCCACGTGGACAAGGTGATAATTCCGTTTGCCCTTGCGGAGCACGAGCAACGACCCTTCAATCAGCGCTTCGACGCCAACACGGTCATTTTCATCGGCCACACGCGCGTTGTTGACAAACGCACCGCCCGACCGGACCAGCCGCCGGGCCTCGCCTTTCGACGCCGCAAGTCCGGTATCCGAGAACAGGTCCAGGACTCCGAGGCCCTCTCCTTCGAGAACGGTCCTGCCAAGCGTGGTCGAGGGTACATCCTCGAAGATGTCCCGCAGACTGTCCACGCTCACATCGTCGAGCGCGCCTCCGAACAGGACCTCCGATGCCTTCTCCGCATTCGCCAGTTCGGTCGGCCCATGGACCAACGCTGTGACCTCACGGGCCAGCACGCGGTGGGCTTCCCGGCGCCCGGGGTCGGCCTCGTGCGTCTTCTCCAACGCGGCAATCTCCTCGCGGCTGAGCCACGTGAAGTACTTCAGGTACGGCACGACATCCCGGTCGTCCGCATTCAGCCAGAACTGATAAAATCGGTAGGGACTCGTGCGCAAGGGGTCCAACCAGATGGTACCCGCTTCGGTCTTGCCGAACTTTGTTCCGGCCGCGTTCGTGACCAGCGGAAACACCAGGCCGTGCGCGCGCCGGCTCCGGGCGCGGCGGATGAGGTCCGTGCCGGCAATGATGTTGCCCCACTGGTCCGACCCGCCCATCTGCACATGGCATCCATACCGGTCGCTGAGTTCCAGGAAGTCGTATGCCTGCAGCATCATGTACGTGAACTCGGTGTACGAAATGCCGTCTTCCGACTCAATGCGGCGCTTGACGGACTCCTTGGCCAGCATGTAGTTGACCGTGAAGTACTTGCCCACGTCGCGCAGGAAGTCTATCAGCCCGAGGGAGCCCAGCCAATCCAGGTTGTTGACCATGCGGGCCGGGTTGTCCGTGGCCTTGAAATCCAGGAATGGCTCCAACTGGCGCTGGATACCGGCCAGGTTCTCCGCGACCTGTTCGGCCGACTGCAACTGCCGCTCGGCCGTTTTCCCACTCGGATCGCCGATCAGACCGGTCCCACCGCCCACGAGTGCAATGGGATGGTGCCCGAACCGCTGCAAGCGGGCCAGGCTCATGATGGGCAACAACGAACCCACGTGCAGGCTCGATGCCGTCGGATCGAAACCGATGTAAGCGGTCTGCGGTCCGGAAGCAAATAGATCCTTCAACTCCGGCGTGCTGTCGTACAACAGGCCGCGCCATTCAAACTCTTCGTATATCATATGTAACGTTCAAGCGTAAACTTCTCTCCCAGATAGCGCCGGCGCACTTCCGGGTCCGATGCGAGCATCTCGGCCGATCCCTGTTTCAGGATCTTGCCCTCGTACAGCAGATAGGCCCGGTCGGTGATGGCGAGCGTCTCGTGTACGTTGTGATCGGTGATGAGGACGCCGATCCCCTTGGCCCTCAACCCTTTCACGATGGATTGGATGTCCTCGACCGCAATAGGATCCACCCCCGCGAAAGGTTCATCCAGCAGGAAGAACCGGGGACGGATGGCCAGCGCCCGCGCAATCTCGGTCCGCCGACGCTCGCCGCCCGAAAGCATGTAGCCCATGGAGCGTCGGACCTGTTCCAACCCGAATTCCCCGATGAGTTCATCCACCCGGCGCGCGCGCTCTTGCCGGGACAGGTCCTGGTACTCCAGGACCGCCTCCAGATTCTGTTCTACCGTGAGTTGCGAAAAAATGGAGGCTTCCTGGGCAAGGTAGCCAATGCCTCGTCGGGCCCGTTCGTACATGGGAAGGTGCGTAATCGGATCCGCCCCGAGCCGGACCGTGCCGTGGTCCGGTTTCACCAGTCCCACCATCATGTGGAAGGTGGTGGTCTTCCCGGCGCCGTTGGGGCCCAAAAGGCCCACGATTTCCCCTTCCCGGACTGTCAGTTCCACCTCGTTGACCACGGTCCGTTTCCGGTACCGCTTCACCAGACCCGTCGCCGACAGCGTCAACGCATCCGGCCGGACGGCCGCCGGCGAGGCTGCCGGGTCGTCCGTCGCCACGACAGATCCATCCCGGATCATCCGGTGGGCACTCCGCCACGCCGATGCCGCATCCTCCTCACGACCCACCGCTTCACAGGCCTGTGCCAGCAGGACATGGGCCAACACGAACGTCGGCACGTCCCGCGTGACCTGCTCCAGGATACCGATGGCGGCTTCCGGCGTACCCTCCTTGAAGTGGGTCAGGGCCTGTTCGATTTCAGAAAGTGCCATGGTGGTGGGTCAGTAGCCTGTTCGCTCGGCCGACAAGGCATGGAACCGGGCCGTCAGGAGGGTCCGGTCCGGGCGGTCGCCGGGAATCCAAATATAGCCCGCAAGATCCGTCAGTCGGTTGAACAAGTTACGTGTGTATTCGGTCCCGGCCGTCTGTCCGGTGAACACCAGCCGCTCCGGCTCCCCGCCGGCAAATCCTGTTTTGACGGCATCGGCGCTCGCACTGAACGCCAATTCGCGACCGGTATCCTCCTCCACGAGGTACAGCAGGACCTCAGCGTTCGGCGTCATGTAGAGCGAAGTGAGCGAATCGGAGGCCACACCGGCGGCCAGTCGACCGGCCTTCATTTGATTGATGCGCCCCGTCGCCGAGTCTTCCCGGGCGACAAAAACGCTTCCCCAGGCAAACACCGAGTCGACCGATGCGTGCGCCTGCTCGATCACGGCCATGCTGTCCGCGGTCACCTGGGTGGACTGCAGCCAGGTCCGCACGTCGCCGTGGATCCGGCTCCACCCGTCGCCGGCTGCGAGCGAGTCGCCGCGGAGCGCCCGCCCCGGCGCCGAGACCACAACCGAGTCCATGGCCGCCATGAAGTCCCCCTTCAGCCACGCCCGCCGGGAGGTCACGAACAATGTATCGGTAGTCGCGTCATCGAACCGCCCCACGAACACGCGGCCCTCAATGACCGTGGAATCGGCCGTTTCGTGGCGATAGACGGCATCCCCGAACACACGCGCGGTCTCGGCCCCCGTGGAGTCACGCGTGACCACGGCCACGCGTCCCGTCGCCCACGACTCCTGCGTCGTCCGTTCGTACCGGACCGAATCGGCCCAGAGATCGGTATCCTCCCGCTGCAGGCGGATGGTACCTGCAAAATCCGCCCGTTCCAGTTCGGTGTGATAGACGCCCCGCTCGGCGGTGAGGACCGAGAGGCTGTCGGCGAACCGCACGCCCTCCTCGAAGTGGGTCTGCTTTTCCCGCGAATACCAGCGTCCGGACGGGGCCGTCAAAGCGACCTCACCGTCGGAAACACGCACGTTCCCCCGGGCAACCCCGATCTTGGTCGCCTTCTCGTACCGGATATGGTCGGCCCGGACCGTGTCTCCCGGCTCGGTGATGACCACGTTTCCCCGGAAGGTGACGAATCCGTTTCCCTCATCGGTGGCAAAATCAGACCGGAGCGACGTGTCGCCCTGGGTCAGACGCGCCCGGATCATGTCCACGATTTCCAACCCCCCGATCCGGCGGAACGACAGCGAGTCGGCCGAGATGTCCACCTCTTCGGCCGGGGTGTCTACCTGCCGGGCCTCCGCGGTCCCGGCCATCATGGCCAACAGAAATACCGTCATACAGGCCAACAGGCCGGCAGACGGCCCACCCGAACCGGTCTTCCTGATGGTATGTTGGCCCGACCTCACGGCGTTCCTTCCTCGGGAATGACCGTTCCGCTGACGCGGCTCATGTGCAGATCTTCCAGGTTCTCGTCCGCATCCAGGCCCCACCCCCGGATGGTCTGCGTGGGTGTCCGGATGGTGGCAAAACCCGGGGTGCCGACCCGCTGGGTGGCCTCGTTCCAGTCCAGGTGTTCGCTCCACAGATTCCGACCTTGCGTGGTCTCCACCTGTACATCGCCCCGGGCCGTGAACCGCTTCTCGGCTTCGTACCAGGTGACTTCATTGGCCTGTACCACGGCCGTGGACTCGCCGGCCTCATTGAACAAGGTGACTTCGACCCGGCGTACGGAATCCGGGGAGGCGGTCAGGACCATCCATGTGCTGTCCGGGGATTCGTAACGGGCCATGTGATCGGCCACCATGTGCAATCGGGGTATGCCGTGCTCACTCACCCACATGTCGGGCGCCCAGGACTCCTGGTCCGGGCCCACTGCAGCGAGCGCGGAATCGACCGTGACGGCCGACTCATGGCGGGTACAACCGGCCACCACCGCGACAAGGAATACGGCCAGGACAACAGACCTGAATCCGGGCCGTATTCCGGCAGGCAACCGGGTCAAAAAGCGAGCCCGCGATCTGACCTGCAATGCATGAAATGGATGGATTCGTGGATTCATGGCGACAGATACGCGGGTGAGGGGCGCCCGGTCCCGTCCGGTGCCAGAATCGCCCACGTCGCCCGGGCGCCCTCACAGGTGCCTTCGAGCAACCGCGCGAATTCGGTGCAGGCGGCCTCCAGGCGGAGGCGTTCCGGGTGGGGATTGACGATATCGGTGGGGTTGGCGGGGTTGGTGAGGGATGCTTCGCTTGGGCCAGCCGGCGCGTACAGGAGTGCCAATACCCGTCGGGTATCCGGGGTGGTCTTGGTGGCCATGCTGTCCTTCACGGCATTCACCACCGGCACGTCACCCACGCAGCCTGCAATCAGGTCTTCCAGGTCGATTTCCTGTCCGGCGCTGTTGAACACATACGACTCCCCGGGCGCGCCCAGACGGACCATCACAGACAAGGGAGCGGGCATGGCTGCACCGGAATCCGCAATTGAAGTCAAGCCCGCCGCCCGGTCCAGGTCCAGGATGGAAATGGGCACGACGTGGGCCAGGCTGACCGCGTTGCAGATGTCCACAAGCGTATTGATCCGGGGAAACGTGCCCTCCTCAGCGGTCCGGAGCAGGTACTCGCTCGCCGGCTTCCCGCGGCCGGTGGGCTTGTAGCGCCCGTTCCGGAATACATCCCGGACGCGCATGCGGAACGCATCGTCCGCCGCGTCGAGCGGGGAGCGCCGCTGTTGGAGCAGGGTCTCCAAGCGTTCCTCCAGGGCGGAATGCGGGGCCGTCGCGCGGACTCCGTCCGCAGCGACGGCCCCCAAAAGCAGCGATTCAGGACCTCTGTGGTGTATCTCGATCATTCTGGAGGGGAGGGTGTATATTCAGGGATCGCGCCAGAAAAGGGACGCCAGGATGATTTTAGTTTGGTGGTCGGCCGCCGATAACCAGATCACAACGAACGTCCACGATCTGCACCATTACGGTCATGCAAGCTACAACAATGAGCTTCTCCATCGAACCTGTCACACACGACACGGTCGTCATCAGGATCGGGAAGGCCCTCGACTTCCGCAACGCCGCCGATTTCAAGGCTGCGGCGCAGGAGCAGGTTCGGTCCGGCGTCCGGAATTTCATTCTTGATTTCACCGACACCGGCATTCTCGATTCCACCGGATTGGGATCCATTTTCAGCCTTTATCGCCAGGTATCGCCCATGAGCGGCCAGGTGGTATTCGCTTCGGTATCGCGCCCTGTCCAGGTCGTCGTACAGCTGACGCGCACCTACAAGGTGTTCCGCCAGTTCCCGACGGTCGACGCGGCCCGCGAAGCCGTCCGCTGAGCAAGCATCCCACCGAGACAACCCGTATCCCGCCATGGAAGTCACCAAGACGCACTTCCGAAAACTGGACCGCATCGTGGATGACCTTCATGAGCTGTTCGACGCGTGGGAATCCGAAGGCGCGCTCTTGTCGCATCTCGATTCCGACACCGTGGAACTCATGAAACTGGCCCTCCACGAATGGGTCGCCAACATCGTGCAACACGCGGAATTCGGCGATCGTGAGCCGCGCGTTACGCTCGATATCATTCCCAATGGTCGGCGGGTACGCTGTGTGATTGAAGACAATTCCCTCGGATTTCCGCTCCTGGAGGAGCTGGTGGTCCGTCAGGAGGCCCTCGAGCCCTTTCCGGAGCGTGGAATGGGCCTCCTCATGCTCGACGCTGCGACCGAGTACTTCCGCTACTCCCGTCTGGATGACGGTCGACAGAAACTGGAGTTCACCGTATCAGGAGAAAAGGATCCATGGCTGAACATTCCATTCTAGTCGTAGAAGACGAGCACACCCTGCGCCGTCTGCTGGAGTACCGCCTCGGGAAACAGTTCAAGGTGCGCACCGCATCCAATGGCGAAGAAGCCATGGAACGCATTGCCGAGGAACTCCCCAGCCTCGTCATCTCGGACATCATGATGCCGAAGATGGATGGCTTCGCCCTGCAGGCTGCCATGCAGGAGCGCCGGGAAACCAGTGTCATCCCGTTCATCTTCCTCACGGCCAAGGCCGATGAGCAGAGCCGCCTGAAAGGCCGCCGGACGGGTGTGGACGACTACATCACGAAACCCTTCGACATCGATCAGTTGCTGTCCCGCGTGGACCGGCTGCTGGCCCGTACGTCGCACTTCCAGACGCAGCTTGACGCGAAGATCGGACAGGACTTCTCGCAGAAGCTCATGCCCAAGAAACTTCCCGTGGTGGATGGCTGGCGCCTGGATTTCCACAACGCCCCGAAAGAACACGGTGGCGGAGATATTTTTGACTGGACGGAGATCAAGCCGGGCGTCTACTTCATTACCGTCGGAGACGTCATGGGCAAGGGCCTCCAGGCCAAGTTCTACGCCTTCAGTTTCTTGGGATACATCCGCAGCACGGTGCATGCCCTGCTCCGGACGTCCAACTCACCGGCCGAGATCATGACGCGGGTGAACCAGATGCTTGTGGACGATCCGCCCATGGAAGACACATTCGCCTCCCTCCTGTTCATCCGCTGGGAGCCGGCCCGGAATCTGGTCACGTATGCCAACGGCGGACACTGCCGCCCCGTGACCGTATCGTCGAAAGGTGCCGAGATCGTCGAGTATTCGGACATGGTGCTTGGACTGAATCCGGACGCGGAATTCCGCGACACATCGCTTATCGTTTCGCCCGGATCCGGCTTCCTGGCCTATACCGATGGCCTCGTCGAACAACAGATGGCCTCCGGCAACCAACTGGGCGAAGCAGGCCTGGTTGAGGCCATGCAGAAGGCCTGGGGCACACCCGAGCCCATGAAAAAGCTGGTGTCCAACGTGCTGGAGGACAGTGCGGCTCCGGAATACAGCGATGACCTGCTCATCTTCTGGCTGGAACGGCTGGCTGCGAAGGACAAGGACAAGGACAAGGACAAGGAACGCGAACACGCTGCTCCCCGGTGGTTTTCTCCCTTCGGAGAAAACGCCGCCACGGACACGGTCTGACAACCCCGCGGTCAGCCGGCACGCAATCCGGCCATGAAGCGGTCCACGTCCTCCTCCGAATTGTAGGCATGGACCGATGCGCGCAGTCCCCCGCCCCGCGGAGAAACGAATACGTTCCGCTGCGCCAACCGGGACGTGAGCGCGTGCGGATCCGACGCATCCACCAGCACGATCCCGGAGCGTTCATTCGTCGATGTACGCGATCGTATGGTATACCCTTCGATTCGGAGCGCATCCACCAGATGGCCGGACAGGGACAGGATCCGATCGCCGATGGCCTGGATTCCGGCGCGCTCCAGCACGTCCAACGCGGCCCCGAACGTAAAAATGCCCGGAAACAAGGGATGCCCCATCTCATGCCCGATCCCCGTGGGCCAGAAATCCATCCGGTCATTTTCCAGGTCATAGGCCCGCTTGGCCGACCGCCACCCCGTCAGCGGTGGAAGCCCCTCCCGACCCGGAGCTCCGCGGGACGTCAACAGCACGGCAATGCCGTATCCGGCCGTCGCCCACTTGTATCCGCTGAACACCAGGTAGTCCACGCCGTCTGCGTCCAACCGCACCGGAAAGGCTCCCACGGACTGCGTGGCATCGACCACAAATCCGACCCCCTTGCTCCGGCACACCGCTGAAAGCGCCTTCAGATCGGCCCGGAACCCCGTCGCATACTGGACGCTGCTGATGACGAAGAGGGTGTGATCGCTCGTCAGGTGCCGGTCCAGGTCTTCCGCGGTTACCTTGCCGCTCGCCGGAACCGGCATGCGATGCAGCACGTGGCCCGCCGCCATGAACGGCGTGGTACACGACGGAAACTCGTTCTCCAGCACCACGACCCGGGTGCCGGACGGAAAACTGCGGGCCACCACATTCAGCCCCAACGATGCGTTCTGCAGGAACGACACGTCCTCGGCCTCCGCGCCGAAAGCCCGGGCGGTCCGGGCGCGCACGGACTCCACCCGTGCCAGCCACCGGGACCAGGCCGCATCGCCTTCCTCCAGATGCTCGGTGTAGTACGCCATCCCGGCCGCGGCTGCCTCCCGGGACAGCGCCCCGCCACCGGCCGTGTTCAAATAGGCCGTGCCCTCCAAGGCCGGGAAGCGCTCCCTGAATGCGTTCCAATCCATACGGGTCTGTCCGGGTGGTGTGTCCATCCGCTGAAGGTACAATTCACGGCCGTTCCCGTACCATCCGGGACCGGACTTCGACCGTCCTGCTCCGCTGGCGTGCACCGTGATGCGCCCCATCCGTATATAGGGTTCCACGCTACGTCTGCTCATGGTTCTTCGCACACGGCACGTACTCATGATTCTCCGCTCATTCCGATCGCTCCCTCCGCGCGCGGCCCTGTTCGTGGTCGTGCTGGCGCTGGGCGGATGCCGCGAATTCCCGCTGGACCCGCTGCCCGGGGAACGGAGGGACGAGCCCCAGAGCTTCACGGTGCAACCGGACAGCATGTTCGAATTCCGGGTAGGCGATACCGTGGCCATTGAAGGCACGAACAAGTTCGTCCAGTTCCGATTGATCGTCGGGGACAGCCGATGCCCGTCCAACGTGGATTGCATCCACCCCGGGCAGGCCGATATCCTGCTCATCGTTTCAAACAGCCTGGATGACGCCGAATACCAGGTCCTGGCTACGATGCCGGGCCGGGTCGCCCAGCCGTTCCTGTCCGCGGACACCATCCAGTTCGAAGACCTCGGCATCCGGTTCATGGGCCTGACTCCCTATCCGCTCGCCGGCATCCAGACCCGTGAATCGGAATACGTGGCCAGCATGACCATTTCAGCGCTGACCGAGGATTAGGCCGTATCAACACTAAGCCCTGGACGGCTGTTGATTCACACGTTTTTCCACGGAAGTCACGGGCCTGCGCCGCGTTCGGGCGTATATGCCCGCTCCAATCCAACGAACCCCATTTCCCATGGCCATCGAACGCACACTCGCCATCATCAAGCCGGACGGTGTCCGCAAGAACCTCATCGGTGAAATCATCCGCCGCATCCAGGAAGCCGGATTCACCGTGCGCGCCCTGAAAATGGTGCAGCTCACCCAGACGCAGGCCGAAGGCTTCTACGAAGTCCATCGGGGCCGCCCGTTCTTTCCGGAGTTGACGGAATTCATGTCCAGCGGCCCGTGCGTCCCGATCGTACTGGAAAAAGAAAACGCCGTTGCCGATTATCGTACACTGATTGGCGCGACGGACCCGGCCGAGGCGGCCGAGGGCACCATCCGCCGTGATTTTGCGGACAACAAAGGGCAGAACATTGTACACGGATCGGATTCGGTCGAGAACGGCCGCCTGGAATCGAATTATTTCTTCCCCGAAATGGAGATCGTTGCGAACAAGGGCTGAGGCCGGACTCGTCGTCCTTCCTCTCCTTCTGCTCGCCGCATGCGGCACCTCCACCGAGGATGCCCGCCAGGGCTCCCTGACTGTCGAAACGTCGGTCCCCGTGCAAACGGGGGCCGACGTTCTTGTTTCGGACAGCCGCAATCCGCTTGCGGGCCGGCGGGTAGGGCTCATTGTCAACCACACATCCCGAACGGCCAACGGTCATGTGATCGATGCGCTCGCCGCCATGCCGGACGTGGAAATCACGGCCCTGTTCGGGCCGGAACACGGCATCCGCGGCGATGCGGATGCGGGCGAGGTCGTGGGCGATGCCCGTGATCCAGAGACCGGTGCCCCCATCTACAGCCTGTACGGGGAGCACCGGGCTCCAACGGCCGAGATGCTCGAGCATGTGGACCTGCTCATTTTCGACATGCAGGACGTGGGCGCCCGCTTCTATACGTACATCTCCACGATGGGGCTGTCCATGCAGGCGGCCGCCGAGCACGGAGTGCCGTTCATGGTGCTGGACCGCCCGAACCCGCTCGGCGGGCTGCGGGTGGATGGCTACGTCCGCGAGCCGGAATTCGAGTCGTTCGTCGGGCAGTTCCCCATTCCTGTCCAGCACGGTCTCACGATCGGCGAACTGGCGACCATGATCCGCGATGAAGGATGGCTTCCGGGCGTGGATTCCCTGGACCTGACCGTGGTTACCATGCAGGGCTGGGAGCGATCCATGCTCTGGCCCGGAACGGGCCTCGATTGGATCGCTCCCAGCCCGAACCTGCCGACATTCGATGCCGCCCTGGTCTATGCCGGCACCTGTCTGGTCGAAGCCACGACGGCCAGTGAAGGGCGCGGTACGGACCTGCCGTTCCTGACCATCGGCGCCCCCTGGATGGACGCACCGGCCGTCGCCGACGCCATCCGTCTGCCGGGACTGACCGTGGACACTCTGGACATCACACCGCGCAGCATTCCGGGGGCCTCGACGCATCCGAAGTGGCAGGACGAGGCCATTCGTGCGATTCGCATGGACGTGACCGATGCATCAACCGTACGACCGCTGGAAGTGGGCATCCGGCTTTTGACGTCCATGATCCAAACGGCGCCGGATTCGACGCGCGAATCCATCATCCGGAGTTCAGGCATGGCCCGGCTGTCGGGTACCCGGCGACTGGAAACGGCGTTGCGTTCGGGTGCATCCCCCGAAGCCATCATGGCGGAATGGGCCGATGAAGTCCGGGCGTTCGAGACGCTCAGGCGTTCGTATCTGCTGTATTGACAGCGGACGGAGCGGCGTCAGGTGCCGGCGGGCGCTTCAGAATGGCGTAAATGATTTCAAGGTAGCCGCCCAGGATCAGGAGCGGTGCCACGTAAAGCGACAGGAAGCCGTCCACCTCGTTCTCCATCCGCATGACCACGTATCCGACCACAATGAGGGCAATGCCGAGCAGCAGGAGGACGTAGTTCTGGCGCGTGAATACCATCACGCCGCGGGTGCGCTTGCCCTGCGAGCGCCGACTCCGTCGGGCGGAAGACTGATCTTTCGGGGATTTCGCCATGGCCCGGAAAACTGACCGCGCGGATCCAGGTTCCTTTCCGGACGTGCGACGATGACACGGTCCGCCGTAAGGCCGTACATTTGGGCCATCGCCGCACGCCGTCCGGCGTGCATCCACCAACCACCGAAACCACGCATCCTGTGTCCACCTTCGTCCGTGTCATCGTCCTGGGACTGGCCACCATCCTGGTACAGTGGTTCGTATTGGGACGCATCACATTGTGGGGTGCCTACCCGGATGTCGTCCTGTTGTACGTGGCGTGGGTCGGGCTCCGGTACGGGCGGATGTGGGGAACGACCAGTGGATTCCTGGGCGGTTTCCTGCTTGACGCCATCTATGGGACATGGGGCATGCACATGCTGTTGAAGACCCTCATGGGCTTCCTGGCCGGGCTGTATCCCGCCTCCGAGCGGGAGTCGCTGGTCATCCTGCCGCGGCAGGCGTTCCTCGGGGGACTGGTCATCGCGGTCATCCACAATGGACTGTTCGTGATCATGTTGGCCTTGCAGGCGGGCGTCCGGAATACGTTCCTGGTAGCGGGGCTCTGGCTCGGATCGGCCCTTTATACCGCGTTCGTCGGCACGCTCGCGACCCTGTTTGGCACCCGGTGACGTATGAATTGACGGTGGAGGCGAACCCAGCGGCGTGCCGTGGGTTGCACGACGTACTGAAACGAACCTATTTTACCGGTCTTGGGGCTATAGCTCAGTTGGTAGAGCGCTTGAATGGCATTCAAGAGGTCAGCGGTTCGAACCCGCTTAGCTCCACAACCCAGGCCTTCTGAGGATCCCGTGGCACATCCCGAGCACCTCGACATCCTGAACGCGGGAATTCCGGCCTGGAATGCCTGGCGGGAGCAGAACCCCGCTGTCACCCCCGATCTGTCCGGAGCCGATTTCACGGGCCGCGTCTTCATGGATGCCGATCTCCGCGGTGCCAACCTCCGGGGCACCTTCTTCACGGTCGCCGAAATGGAAGGCGCGCAATTGGACCGGGCCGACCTCACAGCCGCCAACCTCACGGGCACGGACCTGTCACGGGCCACCCTGGTCGACGCCGACCTCACCGAAGCGGACCTGAGTTACGCCATCTGCACCTTCGCCGACCTGTCCGGGGTCAACCTGACGGATGCACGCCTGACCGAAGCCATCCTGTTCAATACCCGGATGAACGGGGCCACCCTTCGGCGGACGCTCCTGAGCGAAACCATCCTCACAGGCGCCGATCTCTCGGGAGCCATCATCGATCAGTGCGATCTGGGCGACGCACTCACGGACGGCGCCATCCTCCCGATTACCGCTCGCTGACCCCGTCTGACGAGAACCAATGCGGCGCCGTCATGGCGGTGGCCGGGTCAAAGAATCCGTCGGGCAGCGTCACGTCCGCGCGCATTTCGGCGTAGTACTCCTCCAACGTAAGCGTGGAATCCACGTGGAAGAGCACCTCGGGGGCCACCCACCCGCCGGCCAACGGCTCGTACTTGTTGAACAGGATTTCCTGGGTCAGCGGCCCCTGTTTCTGGATGAGGCGCACGAATACACGGCGCTCCTGGTCAATCCAGAACTGGTTGCGCTCCAGGTCCCCCTCGGCAGCGCCAACCACCCATGCCGGTCGTCCCTGCCACTCGGCCGTGTGGACGACGTCCAGGTCGAATCCCAGGGTATCCATGCGGGAGGCCGTCTCCTCCAGATCCTGGTGATACACATCGAAACCGAGCAGCAACAACGGATGCAGCGTCGGGCCGGCATTCACCACGGAGCCACCGGCAAACACGTAGATGGAATCGTTGCGGAAAATCCAGCTGTTCCCGCTGTCCGGCGAACCGATGTCAATCCGAAGCCGGCCCGGCAAGTCCATGGCCTCGTACCACAGGGTCGTATCGGCCGTGCCATCGGGCCGGTGCTGGATGGTGGTTTGTACGAACGTCATGGTCCGGTACCAATCCGATGCGTGTTCGGCATGCATGGCGGCCAGGACATCCCGTCCGGACTGGACGTCGACGGAGGCATCGGGCGAGGGCGTGCACGCGGCAAGCACAAGGACCGCCATCGCGAACAACACGGTCGGTAAAAAAGCGGCCGGGAGAAAACCGGCAAATCGATTCCGTAAGAGGGCTTTCAACATCATGAGATGAACGTATAGGTGTACTTCAGGAGGACATTCCGGCCGCCCGACACCGGAAGTGCGGGCGTTTCACGGAACCGGTCCGCGTTCAGGTTTTCGTTGTAGACAATCCAGAGATCGTTTCCTTCCCGGACGTTGTAGCGGAACCGTACGTTGGCCGCAATGAGGTCGGCCGCCGTGTTGTACTGGATGAAGGCATTCAAGGATACACGCGTATTGAACCCGATCTGGGAACGCGCACCCACCAGATGCACATTGGCGGTCTGGTCCCGGTCCGGGAATTCCAGACGGGTATACGAGTACGTTCCGGCCAGTTCCAGATGCCGGTTCAGGTTCCACGTCGGGGAAAGCTCCGCGCCCAGCCGCCGTCCGTCAAAAAAGGATCCGCCCCGCAATTCGATCTGACCACGAAGCAGGGCGCCATCCGGCATTTCCCAGCGCGCCTGTCCCTCCACGTAGGTATAGGACCCGGCAGGCACGGACGTTCCCTGGGGAAACGATACGGGCTCGAGCACATCCTCGTACAGCACATTCACCGAAGCCCGTGCACTCGCACTGCTCTTGAAATCCATGTCCCAGGAACTGCCCACACGAGCCGATTCCACGGTCCCGTCGTCGTTGCGCACGTACACGTCGCCGAAAACCGAGCCATCGTGATTACGCAGGACGGAGGCATCGCCTGGTCGCCAGCCGTACTGGCCGTCCAGGTTCATTTTCACATAGTTGTTGCGCGAAATGAACCCGATGCCCGGGTTGTAGGCCTTCCCGGCATACACAACCGAGGCTTTGTAGGTGAATCCGATGTTGCCACGACGGATGAGTTCCACGAGGCCGAGTCCGGCGTCCGCAAATGCCGTGGATGACGCGTCCTCGAAGGACTGGGTCCACTTCAGATCCAGGTATTTTTCGTCGCCCAGGCTCAGCAGGCCATCCACGCCATAGGCCACATTCCACGACCCGTCGTCACCCAGGCGGGAGGTCATCATCAAGCCCGCATGCGACTGTTCGTTCAATACACGCCGTTTGGCGCGGACGACGCCGAAGTTCTCTGCCGGAATGGCCGTTTCGCCCACCGTCTGCATGTTGATGACGCCAATGTCCCACAGGCCCACGCGGCCCACCAGGCGGCCACCACCCAGGATCTGCACCGTCTCCCCCCCGATGAGTCCGATGTTCCGGCTGTGGAACAAGCGGTCATTCCGACCGAACGAAAAATCAAACACACTCGAGCGCTCCTGGAAGAACTGCCGCTTCTCGGGGAAGAACAGGGAGAATCGCGTCAGGTTGACTTGCTGGTTGTCGGCCTCGACCTGGGCGAAGTCGGTGTTCAGCGTGACGTCGATGGTGAGGTTGCTCGTCAGGTTGTATTTGATGTCCACACCGGCCTGCCGCTCGAACCCGGATTCCGTGGACCACTCTCCGCCTTCCAGCGCCGGGGTCCAGTCCGCACCGGCTGCCACGTAGGGGGTAATATAGACGGGGCGGCTGGACTCCACGTCGGTCAGCACGACGGTCCGGGCCTGCGAGGGTTTGGCAAACCCCCGCTCCCAGTCCGGCGGAATGGCCGGAAACGTATGTCGCTCCCCTTTCCGGGCAATGTACCGGTAGGCCGACATCCCCATTTCCACCCGGTCGCCGTCCGCCTGGAATCCCAGACTGGAAAACGGAATCCGCATTTCTGCGAACCAACCCTCGTCCGTCCGGGACGTCGCCACATCCCAGAACGTATTCCAGGAGTTGTTGATGGCCCCCATGGAGGAGCCGCCACCACCGCCTTCCGCGTCGTTGGAGACGGCCATATCCATCCGTACGCCGAGCGGAGTGGTGTAGAACCAGAGGGCATTCTGGTTGTCGTTGAAGGTGTCCAGCAGGATGGCGAACGTGTCGTCCCCGCTGTAGCGGTCGCGGTAGAGCGAGTTCGCCCGGATGCCTGAAGGATCCGAGTCGTACATCCGTCCCGCGACGTAGAGGTGGGTCCGGTCGTAGGCCACCCGGATTTCGGTGCGCTCTGTAAGTTCGCCGCCGAAAATGGGCGCGTACATGGACAACGGGAGCGGCGCCACGTCAGCCCATGCCGGTTCATCGGAGCGGCCATCCAATTCCACCGGTCCACTCAATCGGACCAGCGGAAGCGCACCCTGATCCTGGGCCGCCACGGGCCTGACACCCGGCTCCATGCCGATCAACAGGCCAACCAACACGCCCGTGAATACCGCCCATCCCCTCATCGCCTTCAGCCGCCGCATCAGTACGTCGCCACGGATGGGTCAATCTCCCGGGACCAGGCCAGGATGCCCCCCTTCAGGTTGACCGCTTTCCCGAATCCCTGCTGGCGCAGATACGCCACCACCTGTGCCGAACGGGCACCGGAGCGGCACATCACCACCACGTCCTTTTCCCGCCAGGGCTCAAGTTCCTCCATCCGGGCCGTCAGTTCGCCCATCGGAATGAGGGTCCCGTCCAGATCGGCGATCTCCAATTCTTCGGGATTTCGGACATCCAGGAGCAGGAAGTCGTCCGCGGCCGCCTGCTTGGCGTGCAATTCCCGGACGGTCATTTCAGGTACGGAGGGCGAAAAAAACATGGATTCCCCGGTGGGTGAGGGCTCTGGTGTGGGTGATGATTCCTGCGTGGCAGCCGACGCGCAAAACGCATCGTAATCCACGGGCTCCGTGATGGTCGGATGCTGCCCACATACGGCGCAATCCGGATCGGGGTCCACGGAAAGTGTACGGAAACGCCCGGACCCTACATCGGCCAGCAAGAGCCGGCCCACCAAGGGTTCCCCGGTCCCCGTCAGCCACTTCAATGCTTCGGCCGCCTGCAGGCTGCCCAGAACCCCCGGCAGCACCCCCAGCACCCCCGCCTCGGCGCACGAGGGCACCGCGCCCGGCGGGGGCGGCTCCGGAAACACGCACCGGTAACACGGCCCGCCGGGCGCCCCGAAAATGGAGACCTGACCATCGAAACGGTAGATGGACGCATA
Organism: Rhodothermales bacterium; assembly: GCA_040221055.1. Lineage (NCBI taxonomy): Bacteria > Pseudomonadati > Rhodothermota > Rhodothermia > Rhodothermales > Rhodothermales bacterium. Next base: position 126,651 of record JAVJVN010000020.1, read on the forward strand.
GACGTTCGGGCGTCCGGTCCATACGCACACGTCGTTCACCAGGTAGCGCGTGGCAAAATTGTCCGTGCCGTCCACCACCAGATCGTACTGCGAAATCAGCGCCTCGGCGTTCGCGGCGGTCAGCCAGGTATCGTGTTCCACGACGGTCACGTCCGGATTCAACCCGCGCAACCGCTCCGCCGCAGCCGCCACCTTCTTTCGACCCACATCCGCCGTCCCGAACAGGACCTGGCGCTGCAGATTGCCCGCATCCACCCGATCGTGGTCGACCAGGCCCAGGCAGCCGACGCCGGCCGCGGCCAGATACAGGGACACCGGCGCACCCAGCCCACCGGCGCCAATCACGAGGACGCGCGCATCCAGCAGCCGACGTTGGCCCTCCGCCCCGAACCCCGGAAGCAGCAGGTGCCTGCTGTATCGCTCTTTCTGGGCGGTGGTGAGGGTGGGCGTCAGCATGGGGCGGGAAAATCAGTCATTCAGTCAGTCCGGGTCAGTCCGAAGAACCCGGCTATCTCCGACTCGATCCCGGACGGCCAGGAATGTCCGTGTCCAAGGAGTTCGAACAGACGCACCCGCGTGCCTTCCTCACACGTTTCATACCGTCGTGCGTCCACGTCAAAATCCCCGATCTTCTCCGTGGTCCGGTCGGCACCCGCGCTGCATCCGTTGTTGTCGCGCCACGCCAGCATGGTCGCCGGCACCGACAGCAGCGAGGAAGAGCCGGCCTCCTGCCCGTCGAACGGCAACACCGTGTCCTCCGAACCATGCACCAGCAGCATGTCCACCGGCACGTCGGCCGGACACGAGGCCGCTACCGGCCCGTTCATCATCCCGGCAATCGACGCAAAACCGGCGTAGGTCGCCGTACGCTGGCACGCCAGGTGGTGCAGGAACACGGCACCCTGCGAGTACCCGATGGCGAAAATGCGACTCCGGTCAATTTCCACCACGTCCGCCACGGCTTCAATGACCGCATCGGCAAATCCCACGTCATCCACCCCGTCCAGATCGGGGCGGATGCATCCGCAGCCCTCGGCCCAGTTCACGCCCGTAGCCGTCGGATAGGCCACCACGAATCCGTCGTCATGGGCTTGCCGGTCCAGATCAATCTGGTCGCGGAACAGCGGACCGCTGCCGCCGGCGCCATGGAACGCGAGGACCAGCGGCACATTCGGCCGGTCGGTTACACTGGATGGAATGAACAGATGCGTCGTCCGCGTCGTGCCCTGATGCTCCACGAATATGCGCTGGAACTGGCCGCTGATGGCCGTGGCGTCACACGATGCGAGCAGCAGGAGGAATAACGGGGTCAACAGCGCGGGACCACGACGGAAAGCGGGTAGACGGTGATTCACGGGGGATTCGGGTTGATCTGCGGGGAATGCTTTACAATAGGAAACCGCATGACGATTTTACAGGCCATTCGGATCCCCTGTGCATGTCCTCGTGCACCGATCCCTCGTGCTGGACCTCACCCCTCCATTCCGTCGAACCCTGAATTCGTGTCCCGAACCTCCCGGTTACCCTTCCTGCTCGCGCTCTGCGCACTGATTGGCCTCGCCCGCGTCCCGCAGGCCACAGCCCAGACCGTGCCGGGAACGGCGTCCGGTCCGCTCTTCGTCGAAGGCCGTTTGCAGACGAACCTGTACTCCGGGGACCGCGTCGCACCGTGGATATCCGGCCTGGATGGATTGACCGGACGTTTCGGGCCGGGCGCCGGTCTGTCCGTGGGGTACCGCCTGTCCGAACCGCTCTCGGTCGTGGGTAACCTGACCTCCGGCATATACCCGGAAATTGACCGCAATTCATTGCCCTCCAACCGTTTGGACCCTTCGACCACGTCGTCGCGCCGGAACCATCTTTCCGCCGAGGTGCGCTACACCCTGCTCCCGATCGGCCGGTTCACCCCGTTCCTGGCAGGGGGCCTGGGGACCTACTGGGGCAGGCTGAACGGTAGCCGGACCACGGCCGTCGGTCCACAGGTCGGGCTGGGTATCCAGACGCCGCTCTTCGGATGGCCGGTTTTCCTGCGTCTGGACCAGTTCGCCGCGTATCCGAACGATGGACTCGACGGGGCCGGCGCAATCTCCACGAGCCCGGATGCGGTCACGACCGTTTCCATGGGCATCGTATGGACGCGCAAACCCCGGCCGCCCCGGTTGGGAGACGTCGTGATATCCGTACCGGCCCAGGTCCGGACGGGGGACGAAGCCCTGTTCCTCCTGTCGGCTGCCCTCGATCCCGTGTCCTACGCCGTTGCATGGGACTTCGGGGACGGGCAGCGGGCGTCCACGGCCAGCGCCGTACACCGCTACGCGTCCCCGGGGACCTATACTGTCCGAGTGACCGCGTCCACGGCCCGGGACGAAGTCATCCGCGAAATCCAGGTAACCGTGCTGCCCGTATTCGAGCGGGTATCCATCCTTTCGGTTACCGCGACACCCCGTTCGCCGCGACCGGGCGAGACCGTCACGTTTACCCCCATACTGCGGGGGACGCCCACGACCTGCCTCTGGTCGTTCGGGGACGGGCGCACCTCGGCGTTGTGCGAGGCGGAGCACACATTCGATGCCCCGGGAACCTACCGGGTGGCCCTGCAGGTCCAAAATGAAGCCCATTCGGCCGTATCCGAACACCTTGTCACGGTCCAAGCCGACGTATGCAGTTCCCCGCCACCGTTGCACGTGGTGTTTTTCGGCCGGAACTCGTCCACCCTCTCCCTGGCCATGCGCGAACTGCTGCGGGAGAACATGGTGTCCATCGGTTCGTGCCCCGGACTCCAGGTGGTCGTCCAGGGATATGCCCTGGCCTCCGAACAGGCGGCCGGCCGCGCCGATGATCTGGCCACGGCCCGGGCGGAAGCCGTCGTGCAGTATTACGTCAACCTCGGCCTGGCGGCGGGTCGCGTCGAGAAGGCCGCGCCGCGCGTGCTGGGCGAAGCCGCCGAGCTCGGACGCAGCGTGGACTCGTACCTTCAGACCCGGAACTGACCTCGGAGCCCTTTACTTTCCGTGGACAGAGAACCCCAGCGCGGCCTCGAACAGGCGGACCCAATCGCTGGCGCACCGCACGCGCATGCGGCTTATCCGGTTGGCGCCCAGGTCCCAGAACGGGACGCCATCCACGCACCGACCGGTCGGCGCCATGCTGAGGGCAATCGCGGCCAACGGCGTGGCCCATCGGCCTGCCTTCACCCGCCCTGCCGCCGTGAACCAACCCGGTTTCTCCACCACCAGGGCCAGCAGCACGCTGTACAGGGCCTCGTTCGACATCTCACCCCGCACACGGAGCAGGACATCCGCACGACCATAGACCAGGCGGACGGCGTCCATTTCCGCAGCGCGGTGCTCGTACCGGCCGGTGAACACGATGGCCACGCGGCGATTGCCGCTTGAAACCAGGACATCGACTTCCTGGTCACCGTTGGGCGTGGAAACCCACGTATCCGCGGCCACCCGCACGCCCGGAGCCACCATCCGCTCCAGCCGATCGGCCAGACGCCGGCCCGGTGACGCCATGCCGAACACAAGCTTGCCAGAGCGCTTGCCGGAAAACGCGGCGGCGCGCGGGGCGCCTACCGGCGGGCGGTCGGGTGAGCGGGTTTCGAGCCACTGGACAGTCGGGAATGCAGATACGCGGTTCATGTCGGTCAGCCATTGTTTTGGTGATGCTGCCGAAGAGTACCGCAGGGGGTGTGACACCTTAATGTCACACCCCGGTAAAGCACACGATTTTTTCCTTCTACGGGGTGAGCAAAGAACAAGGGAGTGCAAATACCCTATTTGAGCGGCCGCCCTATGCGCACCGAAAACCCGGTCGCGTTCGTGCCCGTTGCCACGTCCACGCGGAACGGCAGGCCGAGCGGATAGGAAATACCGGCACCGATTTCGTGGTAACGTCCGCGATAGATGTCCGAGAACGCCTCCTTGGTCGTAAAGGCATGACCACCGAAAATGTGCAGTCCCAGTCCCTGCTCGGCCAACCACCACAGACCCAACTTCTCCCAGGGGGCCGTCGTGAAGTCGTGGTACCAGAAGATGCCTGCCAGTTCGGTGGCCACGAACCGCGTGTTCTGCAGGGTCCGGAAGCCGGCATATTCCGCGAACGGGCCCGACGATCCGCCGAGCGTGAACTGCCGCTGGATGGGCAACAATCCGGTCCGCGTGCCCCCGAATGCCGTCACGCGGAGCCGGTTGGGTCGGGAGCGGGACCGGTAGAAGGTGCGCAACCCCATGGTGGCCCGGGCTTCGAAACGGGTGAACGTATAGTCCGATTTCAGGACCTGTCCCGGACTGTGTTCGACAATCAATTCCAGCGCACGCACATCCGGTTTTCCAATGGAGGCCCCGAACTCCAGGGACCGGAGGTGCCCGTCCTCTACCGCCGGATTCTCCCGCTGCTCGTTGGTGAACAACCAGCCCATGTAATCGGATCGTTTGCGCAACGAGGAATGCACCTCCCACCGCATACGCGAGGAGAGCGTCACCGGCCCCCGGAACGGTCGCACGTCCACATAGACCGACGTCCCTCTCCGGTGGTAGTAGTCATACAGGTCATCGTAACCCAGATACGTCAACAACCCCGGCACGAACCGACCCAGATCATCCTCCCGCGCAACCACCCCGGTCGCATCGAAGGCCTCGGCGCCCACATGGCCACCCAGCACGCGACCGCCCCATGGCATGAGCACTTCCGCATCGTACGTGACCCTTTTGCGCAGCGTGGAATATCCCACGGACCCCGTCACCTGCAGACCGAAGTCGAAGGAGCGATCCCATCCCAACCCGGGGTGCCATCCGTCCACCCGGTTGTACCAGAACCAGTCACCGCGGGTCAACTCCCGGAACGTCGTCAACCGGGCATCCTCTTCCGCATCCGCGGCCTCCCCCTCGCGCGTAACCGGAACAGCCGTGTAGCCCGCCAGCAATCCCTCGGGTCGGAAGGCCTGCTCAAGCGTCATGGTCGGCGGAATGGCCATCATGTCCTCCAACTCCCTGGGCGTCAACGGAATCATGGACGGATTCCGCTGGAACAGGAAGTCCTGGTTGGCCGCCAACGGATCGTACAGGACGGCAGGACCGGCCACCAGGAAGGAGTCGGGTACGGGCGGATTCACCACCCGCAGGCTCTGGCTGGAGAACTGCTCGTACCGGGCCGGCAGATAGGCCGCTCCCACGCGCCCGAATTCCACGATGCCCGCTACGTACAACCCCAACGGCATCCACACGGAATCATTCACGGCCGAGTAGCGCTGTTCGAAATACAGATCGTGGCGCTGCACGGGCGGTGTGACGACCGTTTCCGGCAGCGGACGCAGGTTGGCCTCCAGGACCATGAACGTGGAATCGAGCACGGCCAGATGCCCGGAAAAGGCCGGCCGCGTGGCGCTCCGGGGCGACAGATAGATGTCGAACACCCGCTGGCCATCCAACTCGCGCACGCCGCCCAGCAGGAACCGGTAGATTTCCAGCGCACGGGGATGCGTCGGGCCGACGTAGGTCGTGCCGCGCAGCAGAACCTCGTCGTCCAGGAAATTCACCACCACATGTGGTTCGGCGTATTTGAACGTGCCGCTGCCCTGTGGCCGCGTACGCGTAGCCCGGACGAGTTCTCGCGCGCCGATCGCCGGGGTCCACCACGACGCGCGGACGCTCTCGGTAACCTGCACCAGATCCAGTTGGCTGTACAGCATGAATCGCGTGTACGTATCGGCATAGGCCGACGTGAACCCCTGCCGCCATCGCGCTTTTTCCTCAATGACCCGTCGCATGATGCGGTCGGCCGGATTTTCGCCCGATACGACAATTTCCTCCATGGTCACCGTGGAGGGCTTCAGGGCCACTTCAATGGCCCGGTCAGGCAACGCGCGGATATCGATGCGCCGCGTGACGTACCCGATGAACCGGACTTCGAGTGTGAACGGCAGCCGATCGGCCATGATCAGGAATTGGCCATCCCGGTTCGTGACGACGCCCCGACTCGTGCCCTGGATGGCCACCGTCGCCGACGGCAGCGGCGTGCCGGTGTCGGCGTCGACGACCGTGCCCGATACCCGCACCTGCGCCGCGACCTCGGCACCGCCGAGCCACAGCCCCACCAACAACCACAGTCCTGCCAGGAGCAGAGGGCTGTTCAACGGCAAAAGCGTACCCGGGATCGGGAACGGACATCGCCCGGCTGTGTGGTCGCGTTTTTTCATGATGCACCCGATACGGCGCTTCCGGGGTGAGGTTCTGCTCAACGGATCACCGGATGCCCTCTGATCGTAGAGGACCGCATCTGTCCATGAACCCGGGCCTGTCCGCATGTATCATTTCCTTGGAAAACAGGTGCGCGTGCACCTCTACAGCCGCGAAGGCATTGCCGTGGGCACAGTCACCGGTCGTGTGGCCGACGTGGCGGAGGCGGTGGAGGTTGCGCCCGGCATGAAAAAGGACCTGGTCCTGGTGGTCGACATCGAAACCGGCGATCCCGAGCAACCCTATCGCAACTCCGCCGGCGCCGAGGGCGAATCCTGGTTCGCGGTCCAGGACGTCGAGGTCATCGACGAGGAAAAGCCCCGGATATTCTCGAATTGAGCCCTCTGTCGCTGATTTGAGGGGCTTGCTTGAAATGTAACCTGCCAGGTTACATATTCAGGTATGGCCAATACCCGCTTTTCTTCCGCCGTCCACCTGCTGGTGGCCCTTGCCACCGAGGACACCCTGACCTCTGAATCCCTGGGCATTCGTCTGGATTCGCACCCCGTCGTCATCCGGCGCCTGGTGGCCGATCTGGGCGATGCCGGATTGGTGACCGCCACCCGGGGCGTGGGCGGCGGCGTCCGATTGGCCAAGGAGCCGACGGAAATCGGGCTCGGAGCCGTGGCACGGGCCGTCGAATTCGAACCGGCCTTCGACCTCCACGATCTGCCGACCAAGGACGGGCATCCGCTGGATGCCCACTTCGCGGCCGCCTTCCTGGCCGTCCAACGGGAGGCCACAGAACGGGTATTGGCCCATCTCGACACCCTGACCTTGACGGATATCGTCGAGGGTACCACGCTCCGCGCCGACCTGGCTGAACTCCTCGCGAAGGGCCTCAGTAACGAAGAAATCCGGACCGCCTACCGCGTGGCCGGGGGGCGCATGGTGCCGGTGGCAGACCGTTAGCGGTGTCAGCGCAACTTCTGGATGGTCAGGATCAACTTTGGTGCAGACGTCCGGTATTTCCGGTCATCACCCCCCTCGTCATCCAGGAGTCCCGACATGCAATCCGATCGCACCCTTCCGGCACTCGCGTTGGCGCTTGCCTTGGCGCTGGCCCAAACCACCCCCTCTGTCGCACAGCATCTGCCCACCCATCCGACGTACGTGCCTTCCGGAATGGTCGTCAGCGCCGATTCCGTGATCCAGGCGAATGACAATCGCGCACCGGCCGGAACGTGGAACGGAGATACGTTGGTTGTCGTGCTGGACGTTAGGCGGGGGGTACTCTACCCGAATGGCGAACCGGGACCCGGCGTTCGCGCCGAGGCTTTTGCCGAGGCTGGACGCCCGATGTCCGTGCCGGGACCGCTCCTTCGCGTTCCACAGGGCACCACCATCGACGCCACGGTACGGAATGCGTTGCCCGACTCTTCCATCACGCTCTTCGGATTCGCACGTCGCCCGTCGGCGACCCCGGACAGCGTGCGGTTGGCGCCCGGCGAATCCACCCGTTTGACCTTCACATCCGGCCAGGCGGGTACCTACCTGTACGGGGCCATCATCGGTGGGACTGAAATCCGGGAGGTCGGCGAGCGCGAAACGGCCGCCGGCGCGTTCATTGTGGACCCGGCTGAGGGCGCATTGGACGATCGGGTCCTGGTCATCAACATCTGGTCACAACCCGATTCGACCTACGAGCACGGCGCTTTCGAGACCCTGCTCATCAACGGACGATCCTTTCCCGATACGGAGCGGATGGTGACGGATGTGGGCGAAGCACAGTCCTGGCACGTCATAAACGCGTCGAGGAGAGTTCATCCCATGCATCTGCATGGATTCTACTACGATGTCCTGGCCCGGGGTACGGCCACGGAAAACCACGCCCTGCCCGACAGTCTGGTCCAGAAGGTCGTCACCGAAGTCATGCGCGGCCAGACGACCATGTACATGCGATGGGTGCCGGAACGGGAAGGCGCGTGGCTGTTCCACTGCCACCTTTCGTTCCATGTGTCTCCGAACGTCCAATTGCCGGACGGAAAAATGCACCACAATGGTCACATGGCCGGCCTGGTCATGGGCATCGATGTGCAACCCGGCCCATCGGATCTCATTGAACGGGGCGAGCCGCGACACCTGACCTTGCACACCCTGCAATTCGATGACAATCCCCTCCATCGTTACGCCTTTGCCTTCGACCCGGTACACGACCCCGATTCAACGGTCCGTACCGCGCCGGGCCCAGTCCTGGTCATGCGGCAGTATGAACCGACCTTCGTCACCGTGAAGAACGGCATGGATCAGCCCGCGGGCGTGCACTGGCACGGACTGGAGCTCGATGCCTGGGCAGACGGCGTGCCTGATTTCAGTGCCTCCCACGGAAAAATGTCTCCCGCCATCGCGCCCGCCGACTCCTTTACCTACAAATTGACCCTCATGCGGCCCGGGACCTTCATGTACCACTCCCATCTGAATGACATCGACCAGTTACGGGGCGGGCTGTACGGAGCCATTGTTGTGCTTGGGGAAGAGGAAGTCTTCAATCCCGAAACCGACCATGTCTATATGTGGGGAAGGCGCCGCTACCGCGCGCAATCCTTCCAGGAGGCCTTGGGTGCGAATGGCACCTGGGAGCAGCCGGATATAACGACCACGGCCGGGACCACGCACCGCCTCCGGTTGGCCGTAATGGCGCCCGTGACCGCGGCCCGCTTTTTGATGACGAAAGATGGGCAACCCTACCCCCTCCTGGCCATCGCCAAGGATGGCGCCGACTTCCCCCCGGCCCAGCGCACGAACGTGATGGAAACCCGGATCTACCGAGAGGGCGAAACCGCCGATTTCCTGTTCACGCCCCTCGAGCCGGGGACCTATGAACTGCAAATCGGACCGGTGGCGGAACTGTCGGTCCGGCAACGATGGCTGGTCACCGCCGCTTTATTGTCCGGGAAGTAGGGTTCATTGAACGTCGACGCGAGCCAGCTTAACAAGTCCCGCCGGACATCTCGAGAAAATATCTGTATCCGTAACAAAAAGCGGTGCACAGCCAGTACTGACCGGTATTCGAAAAGAATACTTATAAGAGCCGTCTACGGCAGAATATGCATCGAGCGTCATTTGTTCAGCCACATGATGCAGTGCCAATACGTAGATGGTATCCTCCCACACATTCAGCCCGAAAATCTGAATAGGCAATGAAGCGTTGGAATCGAACGAATAACTATCGCCATGATTGACAATGCTTGGGTCTTGTGGACCGTCAATTCCGAACATTGCAAAGGATAGTTTGAATGGCTCAATGAACGTCATAATTGAATTGACATTGGAGGCCACATGCACCCAACCATCGTTATTTGCACCCTCGATCATATGTCCAGACCATTTGAGACCGGGTTTTCCGTCTGATGAACCGCTGAATACCATTGCAACTTCCTGGCTCCTGCCGTCCGGTGACAATCTTATTATCGAACCCCCATCATTCAGGCTGAATCCAAATATACCTGATTCTTTTACAGATACCTGTTGAACACTGGCATCCAATGGAATTGTCGATTCGAATACTCCTCGACGATCGAACAGGGTAACTCGACTTTGAGTCGCATCAAATGTCCAGATGGTGCCAGCTTGTGTCTGCCCATAGTTTGTAATGACTACGTGCTCGCCGGGTCCACTTCCCCGTCCCGCTCCAATTACTTCAAACTCATCGTGTTTGGGCGATATTCTCACAAGTGAGACATTTGCCTCATCCAAAGCGAGCAGGGTTGAGTCGCCGTTTACCTGTAAGGAACGAACAAACAGGTTTCCGATGTCAAGATCGAGGTAAGTCGAATCGGTCGGGACTCTTACAAACCTCCGATCTTCGACGTTCTGAGAAATGACGGTGAGGGCATCCTTGCTCGCAATTGACGTATCTCGTGAACATCCAATCAGCGACGTCATCACAAAGCAGAAGAGAATGATTTCGGCTGGTCGAGTCATCAACAGTTTGGATTGGTATTTCCAAACACACAGACTTGTGTGTACCCCTCCAGAACCTCACAATAGTTTTTCCAATTGATGGTCCAGCTACAATTGAACGTGAACAATATGGTGCATTGATAAGCGGGACAGGGAAATGTCCGGTCAAAGCCACACGGTTTCCCCAATACTTGTCCCAAGACACACCCTTCGCCACTGCCACCGCTCGATCCATCGCTTCCACAATCTTCATTTCCATATTCGTCTATTTCACATGCAGCAAATGCTACAGGAATAAAACTGACACCGGAGGAACGGTCGTCTGACGCCTCGATATCCACAGCATGTACCGCGACGATTATAAAGAAGAGTACTACGAGAGGGCGATATAGCGTGGTCATGGCGGTTTCGTTTATGTTGTGCCGCCATTGTATCGTTTTTTTTTTGTTTGGCGCAACTCTCGAGTTAAATATCATGCCCCAATCAAAGCAACTCACCGATTACTGGTTCCTCTTGATGGTCCGCGTCGTAGGCTCGGCGTCGAGGGGATTCTCGGGCCACCAGTGTTTGGGGTAGCGGCCGCGCATGTCTTTTCGGACGTCGTGGTAGGAGGAGGTCCAGAATCCGGCCAGATCGGTCGTGACCTGGACCGGTCGGTGGGCGGGTGAGAGCAGGTGGAGGACCACCGGCACCTTTCCGTCGTCGACCATGGGCGTCCGGGTCATGCCGAACACTTCCTGCAAGCGGACCGCCAGGACGGGACCGTCGGCGCTCGACCAGTCCACGGCAATCCGGGAGCCGCTTGGGACCTGGATGCGGGCCGGCGCCCGCCGCTCGAACGCCTGGCGATCCACCCCGCTCAGGAGGGCTTGCACCAGGTCCACCCGTTTCAGGTCCGTGAGCGACGCCATCCCGACCAGGTGGGGCTCCAACCATTCGTGCAGCGTCTCTTCCGAACGGTCGGGCCACTCGGGGTCGCGGGCATGCAGGAAGCGCAGCCGATCGGCCACCTGCCGGCTTTCCTTTTCCCAGGGGAGCACATGGAGCCCCCGCGAGCGGATTTCCTCGCAGAGCACGTGGGCAATGTCCATCGGGTCGGCCGCAGGATCCGGCCCTGACTTCAGCACGAGCGCCCCCCACCGCTCCTCCAGGCGGGCCACGACGCGCTCGGCGGTGGGGTCGAAGGAGAGGGTCGATACGAGCTCCACGCCGCCCGAGCCACCGCCCGAGCCATTTCCCGAGCCCTCTGCCAGGCGCCGGACGTCCACCCCACTCAGCGGCGCCGCCAGGAAAATCCGGGAGCGGGGACCTGCGCCTCCGGTCGATGCGACGGCCAGGAACGCACTGCGCGCCAGCGGATCGTCCGTGCTGCAATGCACCAGCTGCCCATTCTGCATCCGGAAAACCACCTCGGACCCAGCGGCGGCGCCTTTATTTCCTCCCTTCGAGGCGCCCCTTCCACGTTCTTCATTCTCCGTTACCCGCTGCGCCACCCGCTCGGGAAATGCCAGTGCCACAATAGGCCCAAGGGGGGGCTCGGGGGGCAGCGGGCCGGGCCGGCATCCGGCCGCCGAGGCAAAGTCGCGCGCGGCGTCCCGGACTCCCGCCCAGCGTCGCGGATCGCCGAGGTCCACCTGCCGGATGCCGGCCCGGTCCCGCTCGGTCAGGACCGCGGCCACACCGCAGGCCGCCCATGGGTCGTCCGCCGCGAGGATCATGTGCGCCAGCCGCGGGTGGGCCGCCACGCCGGCCATCCGGCGGCCATGCGGTGTGGCGCCCCCCGAGCCCCCCACCGCTTCGAGCATCCGGAGCAGCCCGTGTGCTTCCTGCCAGGCTGTTTCGGGCGGCGCGTCCAGCCAGGTCAGCGCCGACGGGTCGCCGACGCCCCAGCACGCCAGTTCGAGCGCAAGGGGCGCCAGGTCGGCATCCAGGATCTCGGGCCGGTCGTACGGCGCCCGGTGCGATTCTTCCAGACGGGTCCACAGCCTGTAGCACACGCCCGGGGCCGTGCGTCCCGCACGGCCCCGGCGCTGGTTGGCCGAGGCCTGCGAAATGGGCCGGGTGGCCAGCGAGGTCAGCCCCGTGCCCGGGTCGTGGACCGGAACGCGGCGCATCCCCGAGTCGATGACGACCCGGATGCCGTCGATGGTCAGGGAGGTCTCGGCAATGTCCGTGGCCAGCACCACCTTGCGTTGACCGGGAGGGGTGGGTTGCAGCGCCGCATCCTGCGCATCGAAAGACAGCGAACCATGGAGCGGCCGTATTACCAAGGCCGGGGTGTTGTCCGACCATTCGCCCGGTTGCGCTCGAGCTGTTGCCGCCAATCGCTCCTCCACCCGGCGGATTTCCCCGGCGCCCGGCAGGAAAACCAGGATATCGCCTTCGGTTTCGGCGAGCGCCCGTCGCACCGCGGGCACCACGGCGTCCTCCATGAAGCGGGGCAGCGGTTCGTCCGACCAGTGCGTTTCCACCTCGAAGGCACGGCCCTCGCTCCGGATAACGGTGCCCCGCGGCAGCACCGAGGCCACCCGATCGTCGTCGAGGGTGGCAGACATGACCACTAGCCGCAAATCCGGACGAACGGCCGCCCGGACATCCAGTGTCAGTGCCAGGGCCAGATCGGCGTGGATGCTGCGCTCGTGGAACTCGTCGAACAGGATGGCCGCTACGCCCGTCAGTTCAGGATCCGACTGCAGCATCCGGGTCAGGATGCCTTCCGTGACGACTTCAATGACGGTATTCTGACCAACGCGCGTATCCATCCGTACACGATAGCCGACCGTCTGGCCGACCTGCTCTCCCAGGAGATGTGCCATCCGGTGCGCTGCTGCCCGGGCCGCCAGTCGCCGGGGCTCCAGTACAAGGATCTTCCGGTCGTTCCGCCACCCGGCATCGAGCAAGGCCAGCGGTACACAGGTGGTTTTTCCGGCACCGGGAGGCGCCACCAGGACGACATCGTTTCCGGCCACCAATCCGGCCAGAACTTCTTTAAGCACCACCCCTACAGGCAGGTCCGGAAGTGTGGGGGTGTGGGGCATTGGCGGGATTCGGGAGTGAAAAAGCGCGCAGAAAGCCGCGCAGTGGCCGATTTCGAGCTCAACGTAGGGTTCTCACCTACACCGGTCGTGGGGAGGCGACGGTCACAACGCATATTGAATACCGGACGTGGCAGTCCCGGTTTCGTCCCGATTATTGGACCAGCAACCAAAACACCTGACCCGATCCATGAAAACGTTACTCCTTTTTCTCCTCGCCTTCGGCCTGTCCGCTTCGACGGCCACCGCGCAAACCGACTCCGTCAAACTGACCTTCTCGCCCGACAGCAAAATGTGGGTGACGGGTACGTCCACCGTCCATGATTGGAAGTGCGACGTCAAGGACGTCACCGGTTCTGTCACCGCCAGCGTATCCGACGCCGTGACTTCCATCTCCGCCGGCACGTTCTCGGTCCCCGTTGAAAATATCGACTGCGACAGCCGCACCATGAACAAGAAGGTGAACGAGGCGCTGAACGACAAGAACACGCCGACCATCAGCTTCACCATCGAGTCTACGACCATCGGCGACCAGATTGATGTCACCGGTGTCCTGACACTCGCCGGCGCAACAAAACAACTGGTCTTCCCCGTAACGGCCGTCCATACCGGCAACACCGTGACCTTCGCGGGTGAAGTCCCTGTGGTCATGTCCGACTTCAACGTCGATCCTCCAACGGCCATGCTCGGCACGCTCAAAACGGGCGACGAAGTCAAGGTCCACTTCGAGATCGTCACCAACATTCCGGACGCACAGTAACTATCGCACTGTGCAACTCGGTAATTCTCTCCAATCTGTCTCACACCATCGCATCACTGCCATGAAACGCAACCAGCTACACATTTTCACCATCACGCTCCTGGCGATGGCCATGGCCCTGCCCATGGTTGCCAGCGCACAACAGGAAACGTTGCAGTACTTCCGTCCCTACGACGGCCGCGGAACCAACGTTTTTGAGACCACCAAGGAAGACGCAAAGCCCTTCACCGGATTTGAAGTCTACTGGGGCGCTGCCTTCACGCAGCAGTTCCAGATGCTGAGCCACGAGAATGCCAACCCGACCAACAATCCGGACAATGACCTGCTGGAACTCGGCAATGGCTTCAACCTCGCCACCGCCAACCTGCTGCTCGGCGCCCAGTTGGCCGATGGTATCCAGGTCAACCTGATCACGTACCTGTCGTCCCAGCACCACTCGGAAGCATGGGTGAAAGGTGGATTCCTGCAGGTAGACAAGCTGCCCATGCTGAACAGCGAAGCGCTTGACAACCTCATGGAGTACGTCACCATCCGCGTGGGACACATGGAGTTGAACTACGGCGATGCGCACTTCCGTCGCTCGGACAACGGCCAGGCCATCTACAACCCCTTCGTGGGCAACCTGATCATGGATTCGTTCTCCACGGAAATCGGCGCTGAAATCTATGTCCAGAAGAATGGCCTCATGGGCATGGTCGGCATCACCGACGGCGAAATCCGCGGCCGCGTGGACCGTCCCGATGACCGTGCTCCGTCCATCATCGGCAAGTTGGCCTTCGATCGCCAGCTCCAGGACGACCTCCGGGTCCGCCTCTCGGGCAGCATCTACACGACCAGCAAGTCCATCTCCAACACGCTCTATGGCGGCGACCGCGCCGGCACCCGCTTCTACGATGTTATGGTCAAGTCGGCTGGATCCAGCTTCACCAACGGCCGCATCAACCCCGGCTTCCGCAACAAGGTCACGGCCATCCAGATCAATCCGTTCGTGAAGTTCATGGGCGCTGAGTTCCATGGCGTGTACGAAACGGCTACCGGCAATGCCATCCAGGGCGGCGTCGAAGGACCGGACTACACCTACACGCAGATGGCGGCCGACGTGCTGTACCGCTTCCTGGAAGACGAAACGGCCTACGTAGGCGTCCGCTACAACGTGGTTGACGGCGAAACCGCCGCCGGCGACATCTCCAGCGACCGTATCCAGGTCGCCGCAGGCTGGTTCGCCACGCCGAATGTGCTGCTCAAGGTGAACTATGTAGTCCAGAACTACAATGACTACCCGGCCAGCAGCATCCTGCACGAAGGTCAGTTCGATGGCATCACCATCGAAGGTGTGGTTGCTTTCTGACGCTTTCTAATCTGTTTCGTGCAGAACAAGGGGGGCGCCGCGCAAAACGCGGCGCCCCTTCTTGCGTAGAAGGCCTGCCCTCAACCTCGTCTCCCCTCCCCTCTACCCGCTGTTCAATTGACGCCCATGCGCCCCAATCGAGTTTCCGGTGTGATCGCATTCCTGCTTATGGCCATGCCCATCCTCATTCCGCATGCGGTTTCGGTGCAGGAATGGGCCCTGGCCGAGGAAAGCCGCCTGTGGATTGATGGCACATCCAGTGTGAACAGCTTCACCTGCCATGCCACGGACATGGACGGTACCGGTGTCCTGAAAGGCCGTGACTCGGTCACGGGATCGGAATCGCCGGCCTTGATCACCGTTCAGGTGCCGGCCCTGGACTGCGGAAACCGCCGCATGAACAAGGACCTGCGCGATGCCATGAAGGCCGATGAGTTTCCAACCATCACCTTCCGCCTCGATTATGCCGAACGCGTGCACGCGCCCGGGGACAGCCTCCGCGTCCAGGTCGTCGGGACGCTCACCCTGGCCGGCCAATCCCGCGAAGTCGTGGTCCTCATGACGGCCGATCGTCTGGAGGACGGCAGGTATCGCGGAACAGGAAAAAAGGACCTGAAGATGACGGATTTCGGCATCACGCCGCCGACCGCGCTCCTGGGACTGGTCAAGGCGCGGGATGAAATCACTATCGGATTCGAGTTGATAGCGGAACGGGAGGGGCACTGAGTCCGGGGCATGTTCGCGGCGCATCGTAGATTGGGGTCTGCACCCGCATCAACCCCTGCCCGCCATGCCCACCTCCCGCCCCCGTCCGTCCTTGCCTGTCTGCATCCCGATTATGATCCTGGCGCTGGCGCTCGCCGGATGCGCCGAGCCCGACACGGCATCTGCCCCCGAATACACCCGCGTCCAGATTCCAGAACCCCCGGTTTCGGACGAAGCTCGTTCCGCAATGGAGGCCGACCTTGCCGCCGCCGAAGCCCGTCTGGCCGATAACCCGGACGACGTGGATGCGCTCATCTGGGTCGGGCGGCGCACCGCTTATCTGTGGCGCTACCACGATGCCATCGAGGTCTTTTCGGAGGGCCTGGAGCGCTGGCCGAACCATCCGGAGCTGCTCCGGCACCGCGGGCATCGCCTGATTTCCGTGCGCGCGTTCGAGCAGGCGCGCGAGGACCTTTCGGCCGCCGCCGCGGCGGTGGAGGGGCAACCGGACGTGGTCGAACAGGACGGTCAGCCGAACGCGGCGGGCATTCCGACCAGCACGCTCCAGACCAACATCCATTACCACCTCGGACTGGCCCACTATCTGCTGGGTGCTTTCGAGGAGGCCGCCCGGCACTTCGGACACTGCCGCGCCATCGCCACGAATGACGACATGCGCGTCGCCGCCGCCGATTGGGAGTACATGGCACTGCGCCGGTCGGGCCTGCACGACGAGGCCCGCGAAGTCATTGCCTTCGTGACGCCCGACATGGAACTGCTGGAAAACCACGTTTATCACAGGCGCATCCTGATGTACCAGGGGCTCGTCGCGCCCGACTCGCTCCTCGGCCGTGCCGATGGTGACGTCGCGCTCAACCTGGCCACCCAGGGCTACGGCGTCGGCAACTGGTACCTGACGGAAGGCGATACGACGCGCGCCCTCGCAATTTTCCGCGACGTGGTGGCCGGTCAGCACTGGGCCGCCTTCGGAACCATCGCGGCGGTAGCCGACCTGGCACGTTTGTCCGCACCGTGACACACACCTTGCCTGTCTAACACTGCGCGAATGAACGCTCGACCTTTTCTATACACCCCGACTGGCAACCGCATTGCGCGTTTTGTTGTGTCCCCGTTCAAGTCGTTCGTCCCGGAGAAGTACCAGTTTCCGGTGGATGGCCTGCTGAACGTCCCGGTTCCGGGCATGTCACCGCTTCTCCTGCACGTGAATCCAACCTGCTACCAGGGAAAGGTGCTGTTCTGGAAGGGTTTGAATGGATTCGAGCCTGGTATGCAGGTCTGGTTCAGACGGCTGGCAGAACAGGCAGACTCGTTCTTCGATGTCGGGGCGAATATCGGGTTGTATTCTCTGCTCGCTGTCAAATACAACCCGAAAATCAAGGTAGTCAGCTTTGAGCCCCTTCCGGCTGCGTTCACATATTTGAAGCGGAACGCGTTGGCCAACCAAGCGGTGAACGTGGATGCCTATCAAATTGCATTGTCGGATGCATCCGGAGCGTCCGAGTTCCATTTTTCCCTCAATCCCAAGTTCCTCTTCGTGGAGGATCAATTGGTAAGCACGGGAAGCCTTGACGAAGTACAGGGATACCGGACAGAACGGAGAATGGCCATACCCGTCACGCTTCAGACGCTGGATGATTTCATGGACGCATACCGGGGCCACGGGATCGACCTGATCAAGATCGATACGGAAGCCACGGAACACATGGTCATCAAAGGCGCCAGGAAGACCTTCGGGACGCATCGGCCCATCGTGTTCTGCGAGGTGTTGCCAAACCGGGTCGAAGCGGAAATCCAGCAGGAGATTGCCGCTCTGGACTACGCACTCTTCCGCATTGCAGGACACTCCTTGGTGGAGGTCAGCGACCTGAGACATGACGCATCGTCCACCAATGACTTCCTGTTCTGCCCGACTGAAAAAGTCAACCTGCTGGAATCCGTGGGGACCGTAGTCCGCCTGTGAATCACCTGCTGATTACGAGGGGAATTTGTCTCCGCTGAGACAGGGACGTGGCCACCAGGATATAGGCTCCTGACGGATACCCTGAAACATCGAAGGTCAATCTGGTATTGCCTGCAGAGCTCTGTGACTCGCCCAGAACGTCCAATTTTCGTCCCAGAATGTCAAACAGCGCAATGGTCACCTCTGAAGCCTGCTTTAACTCCAATTCCACGGACAGGGACGATATGGCCGGCATGGGGAATGCGGACATTCCCTGGATCTGATTTGAGTCGTGGACTGACGTCCATGCATGGACCCCGGTTGCAACAACGTCGCCCTCGGATGCGCCGCTGACCACGTTGGAGAGATAAAAAACATTTTCATCCGATGTGTGGGCAACCACCATGAAGTAGTGCGTGCCATCCGTGCTCAATCCCGAATTGAACAGTGTCGGAGCGGTATAGGCGTATTGATCAAGTCGCAATGCAGGCGAGTTGGCAAGCCATTCCCACACGTACCCGGATTTGGACAGACGCCATCGTTCGGGACGTGCAATGACGATGTCAGGGTCATGAGCCAGATTGCTCCCGGAATCGGTACCGGGTGGCAGTGATCTCCATACGCTGTAGTATGGGAGGTCCAGGATGTCAACGTCCAATGCAGAGGCCGCCCATTCCAGTCGGATCTGGTTTCCGTTGTCGTGCGGAACGTCCTCACTGCGATAAATACGAGGATTGACGGTCTTCAGGATCACGATGTGAGGGGAGGCCGCGCTGCCGACGGCAAATGAGGAGGTGCTCGAATGTATCTGAACGAAGAACTCGAGATCTGTCGTCACCTGCTCGATGGTGGCCGTGTACCGGGTTGCCGAAATCCGGCTGGCCTGGATGGACACGTATGCCTGCGAGCCGACGGGTCTGTAATAAGTGGTTACCTCCGTCACCGCGGTGTCCCCCGCTATCTCGATCGGGATCTGGACGGTGGGACCGGACGAAACAATGAAGCGATCCGCTTTCGCGCTGAGCGGTGCCTCATGGACCACCACGTGACGGTTGACAGCAACGTGGTTGAGCGTCTGACGCACTCCGGACGGCCAGTCGATGATCAACGAATCGACGACGGTTGCCCCGCTCAAACCGAACGCAGCTTCGTATCCGCCTATGCTGCTGCCCGCGCTGCCTGTGATTTCGCGGATCATCTCAAGAACCCGTCCTGCACTTGTAGCCACAACGCGCACCCGGGCCCCTATTCCGTGGATATTGGACAGCTCGCCTTTCAATTCGAGGGTGAGCCAACGGGAGGATTCCGCCGGTGTGGTCTGGTTGAAATAAAGGTGGTTGTACCCTCCCTCACCCGACTGATCGGGAATGTTGTTGGTCTGGATATCCACATCCCCATCACGGTCCACATCGGCCAGACTCGCGCTGGCTGTCCGGAGTGACACCTCTGACATTGATTTGGACGATACCTTGACGAAATTTCCGGATCCGTCGTTCAGGAACAGGTCGTTCACTCCGGAGAGGTCCGGGACGAACAAGTCCAGATCACCATCATTGTCGAAATCTGCCGTATGTGCCGTGTTTGACGCTCCCCTGTCGGTCACGTGGTCGCCGGTCAGGATCTTCTCGAAAACCAGTCCTCCGTCATTCCGGTAGTAGTAGTTCTCCTGCTCGTCGACATTGGCGACATACAAATCCAGATCTCCATCCATGTCATAGTCGCCCCACACGGCTCCTCCGGTCCGACCACCATCGTTGCTCAGCATGTTGTCCACCCGCTCAAACGTGTGGTCCTCTTTGTGCTCATAAAGGACGTTATCGGACGTTGCGTTGCAGACAAACAGATCCATGTCTCCATCGTTGTCCGCATCCGCCCATTCTACACAGGTGGAGTCCTGTCTGTCATCCCCGAAATGCTCCCTTATCCGGTTTTCGAAGGATCCGTTGTCGTTCTGGACCAGAAACAGATTCCTGGAGTCCCCGCGGATGGACACGTACAGATCCAGATCCCCGTCCTGGTCGAAATCGATCGGCCCGATTTTCCGGGATCCATGTGTGACATGCTCGAATGTTTGCCCGTTTTCCTGCCACACCCCGGCGCCCCGGTTCTCGAAATGGAAGGGCTCACCACTGAGGTGGGTGACCATCAAATCGAGCAGGCCGTCCTGGTCGAGGTCAATCCACTTTCCCGACACGGTATTATGGCTTTCCTGACTGACCGGATGGTTCTCCATCAATCGAAGTATACCGAATCCATCATTTTCAAAGACCTGGTTGAATCCGGCTTCACCCGCTGCGTTGGCAACGAACAGATCCAGATCGCCGTCGTTGTCGATATCGCCCCATGACGATGCGTAACTGTAGTTCCTGTCACGGTGCAACGCACCCGCTGTATCCCGCTCAAAAGACTGGGCGAGAGCGGCCATGGGCGGAAACACCGCAAGGAACACGACGACCGGTACGATGTGCAATCTGGCGATTTCCATGGTGATTGATAGGGTATCCGGGAGTGACCATTGAAGCCTACCGGGTCAACGCTCCAAGGTTCGTCTCCAGGTGTCTCCATTGGCATGTGAACGGTTGTCTGGGCGGTGACGTAGCTTTGCTTCTCTCCGTCCGACTTCGCTATCGTCCCACCGTCTCCATGCGTTTCGCCGTCCTCCGCTCGTGCTTGCTGTTGCTGTCCGCATGCGATCCGTCCGGTACCTCGCAGACTGAATCCGACCCGGTGTTGGATCCGGATCGGGCGCTGCTGTCCGGATCCGTGTTCATCCAGGCCACGGCATCGGCCACGCCCGAACGGCGCCAGGAACGCGCCGTGGCGGAAATCCTGGGCGGCAACGTGCCCGCGTCCGTGCGCGAAATGCACCCTGTTCGGCTGGATCTGGGGGGCGGGCGTTCGGTGACCATCCGGGTCACGGGGGATTACCTGTCCGTGGGTTCCGATTCGGATTTCGTCCGGATGCCGCTCACACTGCCCTCGGCGCGTCAAATTGCCCGGGACTGGGGCATGTACTTGCCCATAACGACCATGGTCGACGCCATCTACGAGCAAGCCGACCTGCGTCTGGATCCCCAACCCATGACGCCGGGCCCGGAGATGTCGTCGAACGCGTACTATCTGGCGCACCAGCAGATGATAGAAACCCAGCGCGCCGGCCGCGCGCCCGGTGGTTTGATTGCCGGCCACAAGAAGGACATCGTGGCGACGGTCCGCCTGGATTCACAGCCGGGGCGGATTGCCATCTACGGCTGGCACACCGCCGTCGGCGAGCCCATCCAGCCCCTGTCCCTCGTGCATCATGACCGCTACGAGGACTACAGCCACGGGCTGCGCCTCATCCATCCCGTAGCGCAGACCGACTCCGGCGACGTCCGTCTCGATGATCTCTTTCCCGGCATGGAACGCTGGTCGTGGTGACTTCCCCTCCGTCCGAATGAGGCAGAGCCCGGCAGCGTGTGCCTGAATTTCTCCGGGAACCCAACGGTTCGAGAACACCGAGCTTGTCAGGGTGCGCTGTTTTACCCAGCCGAATCCTTCACATTCCGGACACGCCCATGAAGTGCTCTCCCCGCTCGCACGCCTTGATTGCCGTACTCCTGTGCTCCACGGTCACGGTCGTCGCTCAGCCGGCATCCGTATACCGGTCCTACACGTTACCGGCCAACGAAGCAGGGGCCTATACCCAAACGCTGTCAGAGAACGGCTGGGAGATTGTCGGCACATGGGATGCCGCATCCCCCGAAGGATGCACGTCCGTTGCAACGGTTTTTGCCGGGGTGCACGCCGATGCCTCAACCGACCTGTCTGCCCTCAACGCCGAGACGGCGCCGTTCGGCATGGTGGACCGATGGGCGCTCATCCGTGACGAGGAAGGGGCCCATGTGGTCGTCGTGAATCCCGTGTCCATCTGGAGAACCGTTCTGCTGGACCATCCGTCGGCCGTCAGCAGCGCCGAACAGCATGCTGCCCGACTGTTCGCACCCCTGGCATCCGGAAATGCGGAATCCCGCGGACAGGAACGGTCGCGCGGCCACATCGGGAAGACCATGGGGGTCATGGCCGGAGGGCTGTTCGACGAACGCATTGGACTCCTGCACCATGCAGACGGCATGAGTCTTGAAACGGCACTCGATCGCATCCGGACATCATTCGGGGACGGCGCCATGACCTGGGGCCTCGACGTCAAGTACGTTTACCATCCTGATGGCGCCTCGTGGGCCGTGGTCGGCGTCAGCGGTGCACCCATGGAGTCGAAATCCTTTGAAATTGTGGGTGCCGGCAATCGGGACCAGGCATCCGGTCTGGCGTGTCCAGGCATTGATCATGCCGCCGCCTACCCCATCGAACTGGTGGTCCGTTCTTCCGGAGATGGTGTGGACATCCTGGCTGTCGACGCCATGTACCGGATGAAAATGTTCTTCGAGGACGCCGGGAAATGGGCGTTCATGAAGAACATGACCATGCCGGGATCCATCGCCGACGAAATCAAGACGCGGTTGGCGGCTTCTTTGTGGCGCTGAACGGCAGTCCGGACGTTGTGACCGCCAGCGCATTTGTTGCTGTGGATGCGTACCATCTGTTTTTGCTGATTCCACCCTCCAGGTTTACGCTGCCATGAGCTGTTTCCGGACTTTCCGTTTCCTGCTGGTCGGTCTTGCGGTCATTCTTTTCGCCACTCCGGTTCAGCCGCTGGCCGCCCAGGTCCCAGGGTATTACCGGCATCCGGACATCCACGGCGATCGGATTGTATTCTCGGCCGAGGGCGACCTCTGGACCGTGGACGCAAGCGGTGGGACGGCTTCCCGGCTGACGACGCATGCCGGAGAGGAATCCTTTCCCGTGTTTTCGCCGGATGGTACGCAGGTAGCGTTTCGTGCATCGTACGAAGGGAGTCCGGACGTTTATGTGATGTCGGTCTCCGGCGGCGTGCCCCGCCGCGTGACGTGGGACGCACGCGGCGGGGCGCGGCCTGTTGACTGGACGAAGGATGGCCGCCTGCTCGTGCGGGGCTCCTGGAGCGCGGGTTTGCCCGACGTCCGCCTGGCGCTTGTGGACCCCGAATCCGGCGACTTCGATGAAATCCCGCTCTCGCAGGCAGCCGAGGGCAGTTTCACAGCCGATGGCTCGCTCGTTTTTGCGCGCCTGCCCCGTCAGGGCAGCAACAGCCGATGGTACAAGGGGGGCACGGCCCAGAAACTCTGGCGCTTCGACGATGGTGCGACTGAAGCCGTGCCGCTCACGACGGACTACCCCGGCACGTCCCGCCAGCCCAACGTGCTGGCAGACGGACGCATCTATTTCCTGACCGACCGTGAGGGCGCCATGAACGTATGGTCGATGGAGGAAGACGGCTCAGACCTGTTGCGCCACACGGAGTTCGAGGACTTCGACATTCAGGAATTGGCATCCGATGGAACGCAGCTTGTTTTCCGGATGGGCGCTGACCTTTACGTTCTGCAAGCGGAGCCCAAAAAAATCGAGATCCAACTTCAGACGGATCTTCCACAGTCGCTCATCGATTGGGAAACGAAGCCGTTTGACCGCATATCAGACGCGGCCGTAGCGCATGACGGCCGCAGGGTCGCCGTCGTCTCGCGCGGCGAACTCTTCACCGCGCCCGTTGGAACGGGCCGCTGGGTGCACGTATCGCGCGATTCGGGCGTGCGGTACCGGAACGCCGTTTTCACACCGGACAGCCTGCATGTGTTTGCGCTTTCGGACAGGAGCGGCGAGCTGGAGTGGTGGCGGGTGCGCACAGACGGTACCGAGCCGCCCTCGCAGGTCACGCGTGGCCCGGCCATGCTACGGCTCGGCGCAACGGCCTCGCCCGATGGCCGCTATCTGGCGCAGCTTGACTTCGACAATCAGCTCTGGCTCGTCAACCTGGAATCCGGGTCATCGACCATGATTGCCAATGCGCCCACGCGTTCGGATTTCACCTGGACACCCGACTCAAAATATCTCATCTACAGTCGCGGTGACCGCAACCTGCTGGACGTGCTATGGGCACACGATGTAGCATTGGGCCAGGCGCAGCAGGTGACATCCAATCGGTTCAGCGACACCTGGCCCATCGTCTCGCCGGATGGCCATTGGCTGTACTTCGTATCGACCCGCACATGGAACTCAACCGTCAGCAGCCCGTGGGGAGAACGCGCGCCCATGCCGCATTTTGACGACCGTGCCAAAATCTACGCCATGCCGCTCGTCGAGGGTGCCTTGTTTCCGTTTGCCGAGCCGACCGAACTCGATCTGAAAGGAGCACAGGGCGGTCAACGGATCGACCGTTCCAGCGCGGACCATACGTACCGGTGGGATTTTGCTGCGCACGTGCGCGAGGTGCCCGTGCCAGCCGGATCGTGGAACCTTGTCGGCGTAACCGACAAGCGCATCCTGTACCGCGATGCATCTGAAAACAGCCTCATGGCACTCGACCTGAAGCCGGACGCTGAACCCGTCAAGATCGTGGAGTCCGGCTCGGGTTTTACGCTTTCCGGGGACGGCACGAAGGTAATCCTCCGAAGAGGTGACGCCTTTCACGTCATTGATGCGCTGGCCGGAGCTGACGCCAAGCTCGAGAACGAAAACAGGGTGCAACTGGACGACTGGGCATTTGCGGTGGACAAACGGGCCGAGTGGAGTCAGATTTACTTGGATATGTGGCGGCTGCACCGGGATTATTTCTGGGATCCGGACATGGGGGGTGTGGACTGGGAAGCCATGCGCGTCAAATATGCGCCGCTTCTCCCGAGAGTCGGATCGCGCGAAGCGCTGGCCGACCTGCAGGGCATGCTGGTCTCTGAACTGAGCCTGCTGCACTCGAATGCAGGAGGGGGAGATGCGCGCGAGGGCGAAAACAAGGCCGCGCCGGCTGCGCTCGGCGGCGATTTCGAGCGCGACGCCAATACCGGCGGGTTCCGCCTGGTCCATCGGCTGCAGCACGATCCGGATCTACCGGAATTCCGCTCGCCTCTTGCCCATCCAGATGCGGATGTCCGGGAAGGAAGTATCATTCTGTCGGTCAATGGCCAGGCGGCCCGCGACGCCAGGGCCATGGGCGAACTGCTGCTTGAGCAGGCCGGAAAGCAGGTGCGCCTTGGCATACAGGATCCGGGAGGTGCGCGTCGCGACGTCGTCACGCGCGCCATAAGTGGGAGACAGGAGTTTGATCTGCGCTACCACGAATGGGAATACACGCGGCGCCTGGAGGCCGAGCGTCTCTCACAGGGTCAGATCGGCTACGTACACCTCCGCGCCATGGGCGGCGGCGATGCAGGCCAGTTTACACGCGAGTTCTATTCGCAGCTCGACCGGCAAGCCATCATCATTGACGTGCGCCACAACAACGGCGGCAACATAGACTCCTGGATTTTGACACAGCTGCTCCGGCGACCATGGGCGTGGTTCAAGCCGCGCGCAGACGGGGTTGTTTCTCCGAACATGCAGTTCAGCTTCGGCGGACATCTAGTCATCCTGGTCGACGAGCGCACGGCATCGGACGGCGAGGCCGTTGCGGACGGATTCCGGCGGCTCGGCCTCGGTGCATCGATCGGTATGCGGACCTGGGGCGGCGAAGTCTGGCTGAGCAGTTCCAACAGACAGGTGGACGGCGGCATAACTCGCGCCTCCCAAATGGGTGTTTTTGCGCATGATGAGTGGCTCATTGAGGGCTGGGGCTTCGATCCCGACGTTGAGGTCGACAATCCGCCGCATGCCACGTGGACGGGACAGGATGCGCAGCTCGAAGCCGCGGTCCAGCACCTGATGCGCCTCATTGAAGAGGATCCGAGGCCGTGGCCCGAACCGCCGCCCTATCCCGAACTCATTCCAGGATCTGGTTTCCCTACGCCGTGGCACAATCGTTGACCGGCGCCAACGGCCTTCCTGACGTCGTCCATTGTTGCGTCCGTCCTTGTCCAGAATGGCTTCGATGGTTTTATACATGGTCTTACCCGAACGTGCTCGAACCGCGTTCTACACATTTTCTACGATCCCGGGCGCACATCGCTTACTTGCGGGAGGAAATCCCCGGGAAATGGAGCCAATGAGCGGACTCGAACCGCTGACCTGCTCATTAGGAGAAAGTGGTGACGACGGCGAAAGCGGCCCTGAATAGCCTATTTCGCCGATTTAGGTATGTATACCTGAGTAGATCAGGGTAGGTTTGGACGGTATCTCGGGAACCCCTTCGGGAACTGGTTCGAGCACGCACAAGGACTTCGAGGTTCACCGACTTCAGGGCAGCTTACAACCCCTGGGGAGGGTCTCCCAAACAAACAGAAGCCCTGACATCGCTGTGACGCCACGGCTTCCGTTTCAACTGGAGTATCGCTGGTTGATTCCTACTTCATCAGGATCATGGACTTCGAATAGGTCCCCGCCGGCGTCACGAACCGCGACAGGTACATGCCACTCGGTAGGTGGGCCGCGTTGAGGGAGGCTTCGTGCACACCAGCCCCGACAACACCGTCCACAAGCCGGGCCACTTCACGACCGGCAGCATCGAAGACGGCCAGGCTGACCCTGGCAGATTCGGGCAGATTGAAGCGGATGGTTGTAACCGGATTGAACGGGTTGGGGTAGTTGCCAAGGAGTTCAAATGTCGCCGGGACGTCCAACGTGGCCACCAGAGTATCGCCCTTGTTGATGGTGCCCTCGCCTGCCATCTTTGTCGTGTACTCCCACGCCTTCTTGTAGTCGTCAATGGCTTTGTCAAGGTCACCAGCCAGACGTTCGTCGGCTGCGTCCGCCATTTCCACGGTGGCCTTGTCCAGCTCTTTGAGGCATTTGTCGGCGGTGCAGGCAAGCGTTGCGCTGTCCAGCGCATTCATGGCAATTGCCTCAGTCAGATCGGCGAGGGCCTCAAGGGCTGCCTGTGAACCTGCAGCGGCGGGACCACCGTTCTTGATCAGCTTTTGCAGATCCTTTGCAGCTTTCTTGAGCTCGCTGAAGACCTTGTGGCCGTCCTTTGGGTCGAGGATGAGCAGCGACGTGTCCAGCCACAGGCCAGCGTCCAGCGCGTCTTCGATGCTCTTCAGAGCCTTCTCCAATTCCTTGTCGTCCTTCTTGTCGCCAACTCCAAGCAAGGCAGATATGTCACTCTGAGCATCCTGAAGGACGTCTACCTGACCGTCGTTGTTGTCGTCCTGGTCGGCGTTGTCCCCCAGCCCATCCAGATCTGTATCTACTGATTCGCCAGCATCAAGGGGGAACTGGTCCATGCCATCATTCACACCGTCGTCGTCAGAGTCAGAATCGAACGGATCCGTTCCATCCAGATCCTCTTCCACGTCGGAAACACCATCGTTGTCGTCGTCCGCGTCGCAGACATCACCCACAAGATCATAATCGAAATCCTCTTGTCCAGGATTGGCAGCCGTCGGGCAATTGTCGTCCGGATCGGCGACTCCGTCTAAATCAGAGTCAACAATATTTGATACTGTTACCAGGATTTGATCATCCGCTTGACCCCAACCCGCACCTGCGTTTACGAAGACAGTGTAGAGCGTAGTCACGAGTGGAGATGCAATAGGATCAGCTGTGTTGGAATTACTTAGCCCAAAAGATGGGTTCCACCTGAATACAGGTTCTGCTGTGTAGCTAATTGTCGCCTTATACCCTGCTACGAAGTTGTCACCATTAGTAACGTTGTTGACCGTCAGAGTGTTTGTGCCTTCAAAATTCCACGCGGCTTGCATTGCATCCGAGTCATCCACGCGATAGGAGATGGGATAGGTGCTTTCAGGAGTGCAGGAACACTCCTCCATATTCAAAAAGCTGGCCGTTGCAAAGTGATTATTGTTCAACAGAAGTTCGAAGGAGGCATCCGCACACGTGAAATAGAATTCAAAATCTATGCTCTCAATCCTCACTGCACCAGGCAGTGTGAAATTCGGAGATGACTTTGACCCGGGAGTATTGGTAAAATTGTCATTGCATAGGTTCCTACTGAAATTGCAGCTACCTCCAACATCAAAAATGCAAATTTCTTCCGACGCCGAATACCTACCTATCGAAGGCGTCAGAATCGCATTTAATTGTGTTGAACTTCCCTTTGCGATCGTAGCATTCGGCCCGGCGTCCACGCTGAAATTCTGTCCGCGGGCGTAGCCGATAGCGAGTATGCAGAATACTGAAAGCAGGTAGATTCTTTTCATCTGTAGTCACCTCCTAATTTGTTGTCGCGATGCCAAAAAGGAAGAATGCTCGATCCATCTTAGGCCCACAAACTCATAGGATCTTCCGGTCGTTGTAAAACTAGTGTCACGAAATTGTAATGACGGACTCGTCAGTCGGCCGAGAATGGTCGTTGAGCCATCGAGCTAGTCGCCACGTGTGCCGACTCATACTAACGCCCGGTACATGTAAACTCTTTATCCCAAAGTTGTAACTGGGCTAGAACCTATGGCCCGTTCGTCCGGCCCACCCAAACTGGGGTAGAACCCACCTGATTCGCCTCAATCTGAACGTGTCTAGATCGAAGGAATTGTACTTAGCTCAACCGTCCACCGAATCGGGCAAGAACCCCTATTTTCATCCTATCCAACGAGCACGTTTTGAACGCCCACCCTCGTCCTAGCATGAGATTCGCAGAGTAAGGAGATACTTGGTTTCGACGGCCAGGTCCAGATTCGCATCGTTCTTGGTCAAGACATCCGAGAAATCCGCAACTTGCTCGAAATCTTGGATCGAGATACTGAGCCGATTGAGCATTGGGACCGTGTTCGGCAACTCGGTCATGGGGCATTGATCCTCTGTTCGACTACTACCCCGGTCATGTCGTGCAATCGCTGGTTCATGTTTATGGGACGATTCCGCCTCCCGGTTCACTCAGGCCCATTTCCCTGCAGGGCGCAACCCCTTGGGAGAGTCGCGCCCTGAAGGCTCTAGCCTTAATGCATCATTTCAACAGCAACATGTGCCCTGTCAGTACGTGCGCGTCCGTCTGCATGCGGTAAACATACAGGCCGCTCGAGAGATTCTGTCCACCGAACTGGACCTCGTGCGTTCCCGCCTCGCGCAGCCCGTCGACGAGCATCGCAATACGGCGTCCGGCCATATCAATGACCTCCAGCCGCACCACCTGTGCCTCCGGCAATGCAAAACGGATCGTCGTCGAAGGATTGAACGGGTTGGGGTAGTTGCCCAATTCGTATTCGGTCGGAATGGGCGCCAGGTCGGCGGCCTCCGCGATGTCCTTGCCCATTATCAGGCAAGAGGTCTCGACAGAGTACGCTGGACCGTCGTCCGCGGCTACATCCTTGACGTCGTGCGGCACTCCGATCGTCAATACGCCCGATCCCGCATTCCCGGCTGCATCGGCCAACGTCACGAGCGCCGAGTACACGCGGCCATTCCCACCGCCCTGCCGCTCAGCGCGAACGTCGATGCTCTGGCACGTGGCCCCCACCACCATGTCGTCGGTGGTTTTGCCGTCGCCATTTCCGATTACATCTTCCGGCTCATCACTTGTCACCCGGGTCACGGCCAATCCTTCTATCGTGATGGCGGCATCGCACGCGTCGGTTGCGGTCGCGAGACCGGCCAGATCGATCGTCCTATACTTGTGATTGGGTGGCCAGAGGCTGAGGGCGCCGGCAGCGAAGATGATCTCAGGGGGAGTTGTGTCTTCGACGGTCACTTCGATCA
The DNA here is from genome assembly GCA_040221055.1 of Rhodothermales bacterium. Lineage (NCBI taxonomy): Bacteria > Pseudomonadati > Rhodothermota > Rhodothermia > Rhodothermales > Rhodothermales bacterium. The sequence goes on from JAVJVN010000020.1 coordinate 156,253, forward strand.
CGTCCGTCGAGACCGCACCTTTGTCATCGGCCACATAAAGCGTGATCAGGTGCTCGCCGAGTGGGAGCGTGACGGTGCTCACGGGATCGCTCCCGGGCCCGGCGATGATCTGGGCGTCGGAATTCAACCAGGTGTACGTGAGTGCGTCCCCATCCGGGTCGCTCGAACTCGATCCATTCAAAATGACGTCGGTCCCGGTCGGTGCGAGGCACTCGTGGATCGCATCCTCGCCCGCGACGGCGATCGGAGGAGAGTTCGGCGGACGTACGCCGATATCCACCGAGTAGAGCTCAATTGGGCCCAGCGAAATGACCGCCGACTGGCCTGTAGCCGGATCGATGTCAGAATCGAGCGCCTCGTTTCCCCCGTCGTTGCGAGCGAACGCTTTGCCTTCCGGCAGCTCTGCCGTGACTATATAGTCTCCAGGCTCGAGATTCGAAAACAGATAGAAACCTGGCTTGCCGGACGCATTGTCGGCCGTAACGGTCTGCATCGGTATGCCTGATCGGTTGACAGCTACGACCGGAGCGCCACCCGCGACGGGCCGAAGCAGGGTGACAGCTATGCCGTTTACTCCTTCTTCCGAATCGTCCTGAAGGCCGTTGAAGTTCGTGTCTTCCCAGACGAAGTCGCCAAGCGCCGCGGGCTCGATCGGATCGATGCCAACACACACCGCCGCCGGCTCTGACGGCAGCAACACGGCCCCATCGTCGGCACGCCTTGCCGAGTACGCGTAGCTATTGCAGGCCTGCGAATCGTGAGGTGCACCGAGCGGTGCTACCATGGGCCAGTCAAATACTCGCTCTTCGAGTGCATTCAGCGTTGAGCCGAATTCGAAGCGGAGTGCGCGCACGGAGGTTATCGGTGAGGGCGGCTCGGCTGTCCATGCTGGATCGACACATCCCGTCGGTCCGCTGATTCCGATATCAGACCGGCATGGGTTGTCGGTCGTTGAATAGGTCACCGTCACGTCTGCAGGTGCCACGATGGGACCGGCGAGTTGCGGAGTCCAACCGCTTCCACGGGGGCCGAATGGGGCGAGCACCGAGACGTCACCGCTTCGTGGTAGGAGATCAACAACCGTAATGCCTTCAAGAGGAACGTTCCCCGTATTCTGTATGGTGAGCCGGTAGTTGGCTGCGCCGCCCTGAACCGTCTTGGCCGATTGGCTGCCCGACGCATAATCCGGGTAGTTGCTGGCGCCTTGAACCTGTTTGGTCGACTCCACAGAGGCAAGGCCGGTAATTCGCGGATTTTGGCACTGTACGGGATTGCTGTTCCATCCGGGCGTGTCACTCACGCCTCCCCAGCACAAGGCTACCGTACCAATCGGGGCACCTGCACGTGCTCGGAGATTTATCGTGAGTTGGAAGAGTTCGTTATACAACTGCGGCCCCTCGATTACCGGGGCAGAAATTGTGGGGACATCCGGATTCTGCGGATCAGTCGCGTCAATCCATCCTTCAGGGATATCGCCGAACGAAACAAATTCGAATTCAGGTGGGAGGTTGATGATGGCTCGCGGGTTGAACGCCGAACCCGGAGCGTAATTGCCGAACGTGAGTCGCCAATTGCTGGTTTCTCCGGGACGGAAGCTCATTCCGCTGAGCGGCTGAATGCTCCCCACAACGACTGGTGAATCGGCCCTCAGCGTTTCAGTGATGCAATGTTCTCCCGACTCATGACTACCCGAATAAGAATATTCCGCGGTAGCACAGGCATAGTATTGGTCTCCCACCTGCACCACTCTCCCGTCCCGAGTAACGGGCGGAATCTTTACGAATACGCCGGGCTTGTCTACGGAATTTGGATTCACAGTGGCGTAATGAAAACCGACAGGGACCGTGCCGTACTCCCATCTGAGTGCCGTTATCTGATCAACCCCATAAGTGAACCCGGTATTCGCCAGTCGCGGATCAAGCGACGGATATAGTGGAATTTCTTCGTGCACTGCGGCATCGAATATTCCGATAGGGATCCATACTGGATTGTCGTTCTTCTGATAACTGATCGTAGCGTTGACACCGACCGCATTTGCAAACTTACCGGTCAGGATGACAAGCACCTCACGTTCGACGGGTACACGATGTGTCAATGTCAGGTCATCGAGTGGGACGTTTCCACTGTTGGTAAAGTGCAATGTGGAGTTCTGAGTCCCGGGATCGCCCCAAATTCCTACATAGTCTATCCACTCTTGACCTGGCCCGTAGACGCGAAATTCCGTCTCGTCGTATGGGGCAACGAGGATAGTCTCCTCCGAATCGTCGATTACAAAGGACTCGGCACAATTTGATGGGCCTGACCCCTCTATGTGCATCTCGGCCGTCACGCTTCCTGCGTTCGAAAAAACCGCTGCTGGATATCGGACCGTGACGAAGCGGTCGAAGTACGCAGCGACTGTCGAGACGATATTTGGAAGCTGCCAGGTGGCGGTCCCGTCGTCAGGATTCCATTGTCCACCATCAGATGCATCGACAAATTCAGCGCCCGTTGGAGGGGTAAAGGTTATCATCGGATTGTACAGATTGAGGCCTCCTATGTAGTTGCCCTGAGGACTCAACATCCGAATCCTGTACACCACTTCACCGCCGAGTGCATCGCCGGCCTCGCGAATCAGTTCGGCCGTGTACTTGAAGTACGACCGCGCCGTCACGGTGCTGGCCTGGGCTTCGGCTGTCTGTGATCCGTCAGCCGTCATCACCGCTGTCGCCGTAGTCTCGGTTCCGTTGCAAGTATCCCCGTATCGAAGGAACGCCGTGACCGTTAATTGACCGGTCGATCCGGCCGGGATCGATGCAGTTGGGCTGCGGAAGATCGCCTTTGTAAGCTGGTTGTAGTACAAGGCACTCCCGTTCGGAAATTGACCATTTCCTTCTACGGCGATAATGACCAGCTCTGGCGAGAGGTCTAACTGCAACGCTGGGTTTACGCAGTCTGAACCGGCACAACTGTAGTTTATGGTGTACTTGAATTGGCGCCCTATCTCGATGGGATCAAAAGCATCATGGGTCACACTTACGCTCAAAGCGCCTGCGGCGCGCGTCGCATCAACCCCCGTAGGGCCTGACGGGCCAGCTGCGAATACTGAATTTGCCGGCCCGACCAGGCCCAAAAGTGCGACAAGGGCCAAGAATGCCCTCAGAACCACGAATCCTGACTTAGTACGATATTGCATGACACTCCTCGTTGGGGGTGGGTATGGAACGACTCCCATGTTGCAAATCGTTGCGTTGACACGGGTCAAACAAAAGGAGAGCTTTGACTACCCCTTGTTGACCCTTATACATGGAACGAAAGACTACCCCTCTGCGCCGTCGACCAGGCCATTTCGCCACATCAATGCGATGGTTTGCGCGCGCGTCTCAACACCCAGCTTGGCATATATGCTGTTCGCGTGCTTCTTGACGGTGCTCTCGGCAATGAACAGCTCATCTGCGATCTGCTTGTTCGACAAACCCCTGGCTATGGCCTGCAGCACATCGATCTCCCGCTCACTCGTCTCGGCGAGTATATCACGATCCGGATCGCGCGCGGACTGTACGTACAGCCGGGAAATTCGCCGGCTGAGCCATCCGACTTCTCCTGAATGGATACCCAACACAGCTTCAAGGATGGCATCTAGGGACTCGACCTTGGACAAATACCCCGCCGCTCCCTCGTCCAAAATGGCTTGCACCCACTCCATTTTTTCGTGCGCACTCAGTACCAGAACCTGCGTTGTCGATCCTTCCCGCTTCAACGCACGGATGACTTCCAGTCCTGTCATCTTCGGCATTTCCAGGTCCAGCACCAATACATCGGGTTTAGACTCCATGGCCCGGCGCAACGCCTCATGCCCGTCAGCCGCCTGAGCGATCACGGTTACGTCAGGATTCTGGTCCAGCCACGATGCAACACCCGATCTGAATGCCGGATGGTCGTCTGCCACAACAACACGAACCGGAGAGGATATGGTCATATCGAAACACCGTGTGAAAAAGCAATCGGTGACAAAATGGGCAAACCCGGTCTGATAAACAGTATACTTTGGTGCTAATTGTACGTATGATCATGATCACTGGCGGCCCGTGCGAATCGCTATCTTACTTATTGCTGTTTCCACGCTCCCTTCCGGTGCGCTGTCTGCTCGCCAGAGTCCGATTTTCCATCTGGATTCCCGTGATGGCCTTTCGCAGCGAATTGTCTACGATGTCCACGAAGACCGAAACGGCTTTGTCTGGCTTGCGACAAGGGACGGGTTGAACCGCTACGACGGGCATCATTTCAAGGTCTTTCGTCACGAACCTGGAGTCCCGGAGACGCTGTCCGATTCGAAGGTCATGAGTATCGAAGAGACGCCGGACGGTGCGCTCTGGATCGGAACCATGTCCGGTGGCCTGAACAGGTTCGACCCATCCACCGAGACGTTTCGTTCGTGGCAGCACGACCCTGACAATGAAGCCAGCTTGCCGTCAAACAGAGTCGAATACGTCAATTTCACTGGACACGGTTCACTCCTGTTATCAACCCGCTCGGGGGAACTGGCCGAATTCGACCTCGCTACGGAAACCATCCGTCGTGTTCCTCTCAACGTGGATGGTACGGACGCGACCATGAAACTGCAGGCCTTTGTGCTCGCAGACTCGGGCATCCTGGGCTTCTGCCGATGGACGCCGTCGGCGTCCGAGCTACCTCGCGTCGCCCTCTCAAAAGTAGATTTATCAACGGGCGCTTGTGAACCGTTGGGGCCTTCCTTGGCATCCTTCGGTGACATCGTCCAACAAGATTCTTTGCTTTTCGTCGTCTTTCAGTTCCGTTATGTCGATGGACTTGATACTGACCTTGCCGAAGGAATCCACGTGCAAACATATTCCGCGAGCGATCTTTCGCCTCAAAGACGGATTGTCCTGCCGCATGCTGACGTAGGCGGGATCTTTTCCGTATGGGTTGACGATCCCGGCACCATTTGGATCAGTGGTCTTGAGGATGTCCTACGTGCAGAGGACATCTTTACCGATTCTGTATCAACGTACTCCCTCTCGAATCCACCATTCAGTCTACCCAGTAGCCGTTCTTTGAAGGTGATGCGTGACAGCCAAGGAAACCTCTGGGTTGGCACGCACGCCGGCGTCACGCTGCAACGATCACTTCCGTTGCCATTCAATCGGTTCTCGGGAACGAACCCTCCCTCCCTCGTGCTTCCGCCTACGGCGGTGAATTCAATGCTGGAGCTCGACGACGAAAGTATGGTTCTGGGTACCAATGAAGGTCTTTTCAAATGGAACAGGGATCCAGGCGTCCCCGCCACCCGGATCGCCATTCCGCAAGGCCCCAGTCTCATGACAGAGCATCCGCAGTTCATCAGGAGCTTGTCCAGGCTTTCCGATGGTACAGTGCTCATTGGCACTTCCGGCTGGCTCTACCGAATGCCAAAGGATGCCGCGGAGGTCGTTCTTGACCAATCGTACATCGATCTGGTCGAATTGCCACCGGTGTTACCCCAGCGGCCAAGGAGGTTTGTTCTCGACTTGCTCGAAGACAGCAGACACCGAGTATGGGTCGCAGGGTCGAACCAAGTGGTCGTAGGATCCGTGGATGGGAGATGGCATCACAAGGTCCGCTTCGGTGCACGCGAAGTGGAGTCCATGAGTTCTCACAACTTGGCCAACACCGTTTTTGAATCCATTGACGGTACCATCTGGCTGGGGAATGACAACGGCCTGTATCGGGTCGACGAGTCAAGCGATGGGTTTGACGCAGAACGGGTTGACCTCCTGGTACAGGACAACGGTTGCTCTTCTGTCATCTGGGACATCGAAGAATTGGATAGCGATCCGGGCACGCTGTGGCTGGCGACGGTTGGAGGAGGACTGCTCGAGTTGGATGTCGCAGCGGGCGAATCCCATTGCTTGACAACTGCCGACGGACTTCCCAGCAACATGGTCTATGCGCTTCAGAAAGATGAACGCGGCGGGCTTTGGTTTTCCACCACAGACGGGCTGGGATACCGCGATGCACAGTCCGGAACCATACGATCATTCACCCGGGATCAGGGCCTGCACGACGACGAGTTTGATCTGGCCTCCTCATACAAGGCGCGTGACGGCAGGATGTACTTCGGTGGTCCAAGCGGAATGACGTTTTTCGACCCGGAGAGGGTGTTGACACCGCATATTCAACGCGATTTGATGATATCAGAGGTCTCGGTTTTCGGCATTGGCCGTCCCGGACTCGTAAGCGAGGGCGACACACTCATTTTCCAGCCTGACGAGCGGTCGATTTCCATTCGTATGAGCACACTCAGTTTCGGTAGTCCTACGGCGGGAAGATTCCGTTACCGATTGACAAATGAGGGTGACGCGTGGATCCCGACCGATCCAACCAGCCAGATACTCAGCTTCCACAATCTTTCCCCGGGATTGCACCGCCTCGAATTCGGATACGTGGACGAACCACCGGGAAGCCCGTCCGATAGCTTCGTGTATTTACGTGCGTATCCGCCATTCTGGCGCTCCTCCCGTTTTGTCGGCGGGAGCCTCTTATTGATTCTGATGGGTATTGGCCTTCTGTTCAAACGTTCACGAGCAGCCGTTCGTCGAGATGAGCGCCAAAAGGCCAAAAATGTTTCTGAAATGGCCCGTATCGTCGCTCTCAGGGCGGAGCAGGAGCGGGGAGACGTTGCAAGAACGCTTCATGATGGGCCCATTCAGACGTTGTATGCACTGAATCACCAGCTGGAGGCGAACGGATCCGATATCGAACAAACCCGGGAGACCATTGTCGGTATTGCGGAGGAAATTCGTGACGTATGCGATCAACTCCGACCCAAAGTTCTTGACGTTTTAGGAATTCAGTTTGCCGTGGACGGAATGCTATCCCGCATCAGAGAATTGGTCCCAGGTCTCGAGATCGTGGCACGCCTTTCACCGAACCTCCAGAACGTGCCTCCTTCCATCGCTGAACACCTCTACTGGATTGCTCAGACCGCTCTCGGAAACGTTGTTCGGCACTCCCAAGCTACCCGTCTCACGATATCAATCGGAAAGAATGGCGGGCAGTGGTTGTTACGGATCGAAGACGACGGAGTTGGTTTTCTCGTTCCGAAAGATCTTGTCTCCCTCGCTGAGAGGAGGCACTTTGGCCTGATCGGTATACAGGAGCGGACGGAGAGAATTCAAGGTCGCATGACGATCACATCCAGGCCTGGCCATGGCACCAAACTTACCGTGATGATTCCGGAGTGAACAGGCGGAACTTCCGCGACTCCAGTCCTGGGCACTCAGATGAGGAGGTTTGTCCTCCACAGTCCTTGAAAGTCCTCCATGAGCGATCTTGGGGGGCTTTTTTTCTGGCGGGTTCTACCCCGATTCGGTGGACACTTCTTTAAAGACCGATCTTGGTCTCGGAATTGGTGCATTGCCAAGATAGTCGGAAATGAGGCTGCGGGTAAAAGGGAGTCTCGCTGGAAAAATGGTCGGAATTGAAGGAGCCCCAGCAACACCCCCCTTCCAATCGACTGGTATAGGGTACAACAGCCTAGGTAATCAGCCGCTCGTCTTGAATATATCTTGCACACTCAAAATGGAACGCAACGGCCCAGAGCCCTGACCATACGCAAAACGCCCCTCCCGATACCGAGAGAGGCGTTTTCAGTGGAGCCAATGAGCGGACTCGAACCGCTGACCTGCTCATTACGAGTGAGCTGCTCTACCAGCTGAGCTACATTGGCATAGACCGGTAAAATACGGTCCTTTATCGGGTCAGTCAACGCACGACCCGGACCGGGGTACCGTAGTTCGCGGATTCTTTACTGCCCCGGGCCGTTCAAGGGGTCATTTGAGGTGGACCTGCCGGCTCCACGCATCGATCGGCGCGAGCTTGTCCCGGTGTTTTCCGGGGACGCCGCCGGGCGCATCATCCGGAAACAGGAACACTGCGCCGAGCAGCAGTTCGTCCTTGGGAATGCCGAGTTTCCTGGCCCACGGCCGCTCCGCCAGCAGGCCGCCGCTGCTCCAGTAGGTCTCCAGGCCACGGTCCGTGGCGGCAAGAAGCACGTTCTGGATGAAGGCCGACACCGCCGCAATGTGCTCCATGTTTACGAGGGTGCCCTTGAAGGAAGGCTTCCGGCCGTGCTTGAACGATCCCTCGGGCAGCCAATTCACCATGAGCAGGGCGCTCGCCGTGGCCAACATGCCCGGGTACTTGCCCGCTTCCGGGTCCTTGGCCAGGTCCGCGGCCAGCGTGCGGCAGGCGGTCGCATCCAGCACATGCACGCGCCAGGGCTGGGGCACGTCTCCTTTGATTGCGTGATGATACGGTGCCCACGCCGCGACCTCCAGCACGTCCCGCACCAACGGCATGGAGTCCTCTGCGGGCAACGGATGCGTCGGCGATCCGATGACCTTCCAGGTGCGCCGCTTGCGGATGATGTTGTCGATGGGACGTTTCATCCGGCCCATACGGCACCCGCGTGGATCGGGATCCCGCCCGCTTCGTACATGGCGGCTCAGCTATCCTCCGAACGCGACACGCGCCGTCCGAACCAAGATTTTTTCCAAGCATGAACGAACTTCGCCAGCATTTCGCCAAGATCGCCGACCTGAACCACGCCGCTGCCCTCTTGGAGTGGGACCAGGAGACCTATATGCCCGAGGGCGCGGCCGAATCCAGGGCGCTACAGCTGTCCACGCTCCGCTCGTTCGCGCACGAACTCCTGACCTCGGACCGGACGGCGAGCCTGCTGGATTCGGCCGCGCCCGAGTCCGACATGGACCGGGATTTCATCCGGGTGGCCCGCCGGGACCTGGAAAAGGCCACCTGCCTGCCGTCTTCCCTGGTCGCCGAATTGGCGGCCACCACCGGGCGGGCAAAGGGCGCCTGGCAGCGGGCCCGGGCGGCCAACCGGTTCGCGGACTTCCAGCCGCACCTGGAGAAGATCGTGGACCTGTGCCTGCAGCAGGCCGAGGCCTACGGATACGTCGACACGCCCTACGACGCCCTCCTGGACCTGTACGAGCCGGACATGCGGACCGCGACGGTGACCAGGACCTTCACCGACCTGCGTGCGCGGCTCGTCCCGCTGGTCCAGCAGATTGCCGCCGCCCCGCAACTGGACGACGCCCCGGTCCGGGGGCATTTCCCGGAAGCCGCGCAGTGGGCCTTCGGTCTGGAAGTCGCCCAGGCGTTCGGGTATGATCTCACGCGGGGGCGGCAGGACCGCTCGGCGCATCCGTTCAGCACGTCGTTCTCCATCAACGATTCCCGGATTACCACCCGCCTGGAGACGGACTTCTTCAATCCCGCCTTTTTCGGCACGCTTCACGAAACCGGACACGCTCTGTATGAGATGGGCGTCGACCAGGACCTGGAGCGCACACCGCTGGCCGAGGGCACGTCGCTCGGCATGCACGAATCCCAATCCCGCATGTGGGAGAACCAGATCGGCCGCAGCCTGCCCTTCTGGAACCACTACATGCCGCGGGCGCAGGCGCATTTCCCGGACGGGCTCGCGGGAGTCACCGCCGAGCAGATGTACCAGGCAGCAAACCGCGTAGAGCCCTCGCTCATCCGCGTCGAGGCCGACGAAGTCACCTACAACCTGCACATCATGCTGCGCTTCGAGCTGGAGCAGGATCTGATTTCCGGGCGGCTGAACGTGGCCGACCTGCCGGCGGCCTGGAACGACCGCATGGAGGCGTGGCTGGGGCTGCGTCCTTCGAACGATGCGGAAGGCGTGCTGCAGGACATCCACTGGTCGCTCGGGGCCATCGGCTACTTCCCGACCTACGCCCTGGGCAATCTGATGTCGGCCCAGCTGTTCGATGCGATGGCCAAGGACCTCCCGAATCGCGACGACCTCGTGGCGTCCGGGCAGTTCGCTCCCATCCTGGCGTGGCTCCGCGAACACGTCCACCAGTGGGGACGCCGCAAGACCGCCACGCAGATCCTGGAGGATGTGTGCGGCACGGGATTGGATGCCGAGCCGTTCGTGCAGTACGTATCGGCCAAATACGGCGCGCTCTACGGATTGACGTCCTGATTCTGTGCATTTCTTATCAAGTGTGACATTTGTGTATACATTTGTTCACTTATGATATAGTTTTGGCAGCTCGAAATCTGATCGAGTCTGCTCATGTCCCGCGCTGCCGTCCTTCTTTTCCTGCTGCTGTTCTGCGCCGCTTCCGTGCTTCCCGCACTGGCCCGGCAATCCGGAACGCCGCCTGACGCGGAGAAACCGCGCCGCGATTCGCTGTGGACCGTCGAGATGCCCGTCATGGTCATTACGGCGTCCCGCACACTGCAGCGGCTCAAGGATACGCCGGTCCCGACACGGGTCGTCCGGTCCGAGGACATCCGCCGAACGGGGAGTCTGCGACTGACCGACGTGCTGTCCCAGGAGCCCGGGCTGTTCATTGTGCACGACCACGGCGCGGGCATCCAGATGCAGGGCATGGATCCCGCCTACACGCTCATCCTGATCGATGGACAACCCCTGCTCGGCCGCACGGCCGGCACCCTCGACCTGGACCGGCTGCCGGTGGCTGACATCGAGCGCCTGGAAATCGTGCAAGGCCCCTCGTCGTCCCTGTATGGATCGGATGCGCTCGCCGGGGTCATCAACATCATCACGCGTTCGCCCGCCGACGGGCTCACGGCCACGGGTATGGTGCGCCGCCAGTCATTCGCCACGACCGATGCGAACGCGTCCGTGTCGGGCGGGGCAGGCCCGGTATCGGCCGCCCTCCATGTGAACAGCCTCACCTCGGACGGATACGACCTGTCTCCCACGGCCGTAGGCATGACCCGCGCACCGTATGACAGCCAGACGGGCTCGCTGCGTCTGGACTGGGAGGCCGCTCCGAGCTTCGACAGCCGACTGGACGTCCGCATGGCCCGCCAGGCGCGCCGCGACGAGACGCTCGTCGGTGTGCTTGAGGACCGCCAGTACGACTGGTCCGTGAGTCCCGCGCTCGCCTGGCGGGCCACACCGGTCCACCGCATCCGGCTGAGCGGCCACGCCGCCTCGTTCCGGACGACCTCCACCGTGGACGCGTCCACCTCCCGGTTCCGCCAGGGCATGTACCGGCTGGAAGCGATCTATGATCATCTGGGGAGCCAGCACCACCTGGTCACGGCCGGTGCGGGTGCCACGCGCGACGTGGTGCGTGCCGACCGGATCCTGGGCGAGCGTCGGTCCATGGAGGCCGCACACGCCTTCCTGCAGCATCAATGGGCCCGAAGGTCCCGATTCCAGACCACAGCCAGTGCGCGGTTGGATGTGCACAGTGAATACGGAACGCATGTGTCCCCCAAACTCGCGCTCCTGGGCGAACCCACCGACCGACTCCAGCTGCGCGTATCGGTGGGCAGCGGATTCAAGGCCCCGACGTTCCAGCAGATGTTCATGGACTTCACGAATCCCGTGGCCGGCTACTCCGTGATCGGTGCATCGGATGTGCGGCCGGAGCAGTCGGTGTCCTGGAATGCGTCCGTAGCGTGGAATCCCCACCGGCGGGTGGACATCACGGTATCGACCTTCCTGAACCGTGTTCGCGACCTGATTGAGACCGTCCCGGTGGCCATCAAGCCGAACGGCCAGAATGTCTTTTCCTATGTCAACCTGGACCGGATCCGGACCCGCGGTCTGACGCTCGACCTGCAAACGCGGCCCACCCGGACGGTGAGCGTTCGCGCCGGCTATCAGTTCCTGGATACGGCGGACCTGTCCGTGCTGGAGGACCTGGATGCCGGGCGGGTGTTTGCCCGCCGGGACGGCGTGGATTACCGCCTGACGCGCAAGGACTACGGAGGCCTGCTGAACCGTTCGCGCCACTCCCTGCATGCCGCCATGACCGCCGAGCGCGTAATGGCCGGCGTCGACGTCACGGTCCAGGGGCAGTACCGCAGCCGGTACGGGCACGCCGACCTGAACGGCAACCTCATCCTGGACGCCGCCAATGAATATGTCCCGGGCCACTGGCTCTGGAACGTCACCACGGAACGCTCCGTGGGCAACCGCCTGCGTCTGCAGGCGGGCATCCGCAACCTGTTCAACCTCACCAACGCACCGCTCATCCCATCCCAGCCGGGGCGCCAAGTGTTCGCTTCGCTGGCATTCGAGTATCAACCATGACACGTATTTCCCTGCTTTCCCTCATCCTGCTGTTCACGCTCACCGCCTGCAGCGACGACCCGGCGTCCCCGGACGGCGGCAATGAAGTGGTCGCCGAACGCGTGGCCGACCTGCCTGCCGATCCGTTCGTCGGATTCGTCAACGGCCGCCCCGTGGGTCAGAACCTCCATTCCTTCTACAGCCTGCGCGAAAACCGCATTGTTGAACGCGCCGATTCTGCGACGACGCAGTGGGACGTGGCCTTCCGGGGCTCGACCATCCTGGTGAACGGCGGAACCAGCGGGCCTGGCCAGGGCGCGGCTCAGATCCTGGAAACCACCTTTGCTGAAGTGACGCTGGCCCCGGAAACCGGCTATGCCACCGATTCGGCCGCCGGACCGGCGCTGGGTACGGGCAGCGGTCAGTCCTGGTATTCCTACAACCCCGCGACGCAGATCCTGCAGCCGACCCCGGGCCGCGTGATTGTCGTGAAGACGGCGGACGGCCGGTATGCCAAGATCAACATGGTATCGTACTACCGCGGCGCACCGGCCAACCCGGTGAATACGGACGAAGCCCGCTACCTGACGTTCGACTTCGTCTTCCAGCCCGATGGCAGCCGGTCATTCGAATGATCTCCTTCGTCCACTACATCCCGATCCTGACGACCCTGCTGGCCGTCCCGTTCTCCATCCGGCTGTACCGGCATTGGCGGAAAAAGCCGTCCGCGCTGTACCTGTTCTGGTGGATGCTCGGGGTCATCATGTACGGCGTCGGCACGCTGACCGAGAGTCTGACGACGGTGCTGGGGTGGCAGGAGGGCGTATTCCGGGCCTGGTACATCAGCGGGGCGCTGCTTGGCGGCGCTCCGCTGGCCCAGGGCACCATCTACCTGCTCATGAAGCGACGCACCGCCCACGTCCTGACGGGACTGCTCATCGTGTATGTGGCCGTGGCAGCCGGGTTCGTGCTGGTCTCCCCCATTGACTACATCCTGGTCGAGGCGCACCGCCTGTCGGGCAGCGTCCTGGAGTGGCAGTGGGTCCGGTTGTTCTCGCCCATCGTGAACCTGTACGCTTTCCTGTTCCTGGCCGGTGGCGCCGCCTGGTCGGCGTGGAAATACCGGCACGCCGGCGCCGAATTCGCCAGCCGCGTGAACGGCAATGCCCTGATTGCCGTAGGCGCGCTCTTGCCCGGCATCGGGGGATCGTTCACCCGGGCGGGCTACGTGGAAGTGCTGTATGTGACCGAATTGCTGGGACTTTCCCTCATCTGGTGGGGATACCACGTCATGGTCCGGAATCCATCCGGGTCGGTGCATGCCAACCAGGGTTGATCCTTCCTCGTTCCGCGAGTACAATAGAGGTACAGGAAAACCCCTAAAACCCATGAGCATCAACCTCGAGCTCCATCTGGACCACCTCCACATTTCCGATGCGGTCGTCGAGAAAATCCAGTCCCGCCTGGACGGGTTGGATGAAGAGCGCAACGACATCACCGGAGCCTATGTATCGGTCAAGCAGATGTCAGGCAAGCCCACCGTCAACCTCTACGAAGCCACGGTCGTCCTGTATCACAAGCCGGAAAACCTGACCGGATCGGCCAAGTCGCGGGACATTCCGGAAGCGATTGCCGATGCCCTGGTCGGAGTGGAACGCCAGCTGCGCAAGGCCCGCTCCGCCATCCGGGATCGACGCAAACGAGCCGTGAAGGCATCGAAGCTTCTTACAGACTGAACTCGGCGCTGCCGCCCGGCACGGACGTGGACGACTGCAAGGCGTACGGCGTCCGCGGCTGCGGTGACGCCGGCACGCTCCCCTCCAGCAGCCGAACGGCAAACGGTGTCGAACGGTTGTCGTCTTCGGCCATTTCCACGGTCACGAAAACCGCAGCTCCGGAGAAATCGGGCGGAAACGTCACACCGGCGGGAGGATCCAGCAGGAAGTCCTCACCCGGAACGAGAGGGACATCCTGGAAACTGTGGGGGTTCGACTCATCGAACCGGTCTCCCCGGGAAAATTTTCCGGTGGAGAACACGGTACCGTCCGACAAAGAAATCCATCCCTCATAAATCCACTGGGAAGGCAGCTCCGGCAAGTCCAGCGTCGGCTGGAGTTGAGCGCCCTGTCCGGTCCCGAACCACAAGCCACCCAGCTCGTTGTTCGGGTTCGTGTCGGAGGGCGTAGCGAGCTGGAAGGCCCCCGTGAATGGTCCACCCAGCTCCGCACCCAGGGCCAGCGGATGATCCACCGACAGGGTGACTCCTCCATTGTCGACATCACCCGCCATGAGGACGCGATTCGACGGGACGGTACCAGAATCCGTCTTGCCGTTTATGGTCACCATGACGGTCGTGGCGCGGGCCACGTTCGCCGACATGGACAACGTCCGCGATACGATCTGGCCCAGGTTGTTCACGAACTGACCGTTCTCATTCACATTGAACACCGTCGACCCGACCGGCGTATTGTCCACCATGGCCCAGACCTGATACCTGAAGCCATCCTGGAGGGGCACCAGCCCGTCCACGTCCAGGGTTATCCGGAACCGGTTTGCCGGCTCGTCGGAAGAAGAGGTACTGTCACAACCGGCGACAAACAGGATAACCAGGAGAACGGGCAGGTAGCGCATGATATTCAGGGCAAGGTGACATCGGGAATTCCGTGTCGATACGTCCACGGCGCGACCCGGTTCTTGAAACCTGCATTGGGTACAGGCTTTTGCCCGAAACTTCGACGACGTACTTTCCCGACATGCCCACTGCCACCCGACCCATCCTGCAGCAGCCGCTCTATCCGGATGCCACCAAGCTTCGCGCCACGCTGAAGGAATTGTCCCAGCGCCCGCCGCTCGTGACCCCATGGGAAATCCGCCGGTTGGAATCCCTGCTTGCGGAGGCCGCGGCCGGAAAGCGATTCCTGCTGCAGGGCGGCGATTGCGCGGAGTTGTTCTCGGAATGCCGTCCCGAAATCATTTCCAACCGGCTGAAAGTACTCCTTCAGATGAGCCTCGTACTCATCTACGGTCTGCGCATGCCGGTGGTACGGGTCGGTCGGTTCGCCGGACAGTACGCCAAGCCCCGCTCGGCCGACCTGGAAACCCGGGGCAACATGACGCTGCCCTCGTACCGCGGGGACATCGTGAACGGGACGGAATTCACGGCCCACTCCCGCACCCCGGACCCGGAGCGCATGCTGCACGCGTATCACCACGCGGCCGCAACACTGAATCATGTGCGGGCCCTGGGCGAAGGCGGATTTGCCGACCTGCATCATCCGGAAAACTGGAATCTCGGTTTCGTGAACCAGGATGCCCTCCGGAAGGAATACCAGGACGTGGTCGATGCCATCCTGGAATCCATCCGGTTCATGGAGGCCGTGGCACCGGGACCCCGGACGGAAATGGAGCGCGTGTCGTTCTACACCAGCCATGAAGCCCTGCTGCTCCCGTTCGAGGAGGCGTTGACGCGCGAGGACGCCCAGTCCAGCCAGACCTTCAATA
The DNA here is from genome assembly GCA_040221055.1 of Rhodothermales bacterium. Lineage (NCBI taxonomy): Bacteria > Pseudomonadati > Rhodothermota > Rhodothermia > Rhodothermales > Rhodothermales bacterium. Next base: position 171,845 of record JAVJVN010000020.1, read on the forward strand.
TTTCGACGCATTTCCCGTGGGTGGGCATGCGCACCGCCCAGCCCGATGGCGACCACGTGGCCTATTTGTCAGGCATCGCAAACCCGGTGGCGTTGAAAGTCGGTCCCGACATGCCGGTTGAAGACCTCAAGACGCTGGTCCGCACCTTGAACCCGGACGCCCGACCCGGACGATTGACGCTCATCACCCGCATGGGGGCGGAACACATCGAACGGTATCTCCCGGGAATCATCGAGGCTGTCAAGGCCACCGGTACACCGGTGTTGTGGACCTGCGATCCCATGCACGGGAATACGGAAACTCTCGATTCAGGCATAAAGACCCGCCGGTTCCAGACCATGCTGACGGAGCTGGAGTCGGCCTTCGATATCCATGCCGCGGCGGGGACGGTGCTGGGCGGCGTGCACCTGGAATTGACGGGCGAGAACGTGACGGAGTGCACCGGCGGGGCCGGCGGCCTGGACGAAGACGACCTCAAGCGGGCGTATCAATCGCAGGTGGATCCCCGATTGAACGGGGAACAGGCACTGGAGATGGCCTTCGCCATCATCCGGAAGCGCCGCTTCATGCGGGAGTAGCCCGTCGTGGAACGGTAACGGTGAACGACGTCCCGGCACCCTGTGCCGAATCCACCGATATGCGTCCGTGCATTTCTTCCACCAGTCCGTAGGCGACACGGAGCCCCAGGCCACTGCCCTCCACGGGCCGGTCCAGATCGAAGGCCTCCTGGCTGAAAGCTTCGGCCGCCTGCTCCAGGAATCGGGCATTCATGCCGCGCCCGGTATCGGAAATCATGACCTGGACGTCGTCCGATGTACTCTCCAGACGCACATTCACGCGGCCTGACTCCGTGAACTGGATGGCATTGTCCAGCAGGTGACCGACGGCGTGTGAGAAGTGATCCGGATCCAGGATGGCATCCACGGGACCCGCGGGCTCCACGAACAGCAAGTCGAGCCCGGCCCGCTCTGCCTCGACCCGGAACGAGTCCGTGGTGGAGCGCATGAGTTCCACGATATCCACCTTGCGCGCGTGTTGCTCGATCTTGCCCGACGACAGATGGGCAACCGACAACACGGAATTCAGCATGCGGAGCAGGCGCGTGCCGCCGTCCCGGATGAGTCCGGCGAATTCCTGGTGCTCCCCTTCGGTTTCTTCCACGAGCATGTCGGAGAGTCCGATGATACCGGCAAGCGGTGTCCGGATTTCGTGGCTCATGTTGGAGAGGAACGCGGACTTCAGTCGCGACAGTTCTTCCACACGCTGCTTGGCAACCAGCAGTTGCCGTTCCGCCGCTTTCCTGTCCGTCACGTCACGCAGTACACACAGGTAGCCCAGCGGCGACCCGATCTCGTCCTCCAGCAGGTTTATCCGTGCGTCGAACCAACGCAACTCGTCGCCGATTCGCCGGGACACTTCCGCCGAAAACGTCCGCGTATCCCCATCCCGGCTCATGACATCGGCCAGGCCCCGGATGGCGCCCCGGAAGTGCGTGCCGATTGCTGACCGGTCCATGCCGAAAGCGGTCGTGGCGGCATCGTTCAAATCGGCAATGACGCCCCGGACATCCGTCACGATGACGGGATCCTGCATGACACGCATGATTTCCCTGCGGGCAATGGGACGCAGATCCAACAGGCTGAACCGGAACAATCCGATCGCGAAAAAGACGCCTGACACCGAAAAAGCCACCGGGGTGTAGTCCAGCTGGAAAAAAGCGTCCGGGTTGCTCAGGTAGAGGGCATTCAACAGCAACGGCACGAAACTGCCGCCGAGCATCATGGCCGCCTGCTGGCGACGCCGACCACTCAGTTTGAAGGCCGCATGCCCGAAAATGGACATGCTGGCACCGACCATGCCGTATGCGTAGAGGGTATAGACCCAGAACCAGGGTCCATACGTCCGACCTACCGACGTGAAGTGCTCGCTCTCTGCCGGCCACTGGACGGCAAAGACCCACCCGTGCAACGCATTCGTGGCAATCAGGGCCATCGTGACGACGGGGACAATGAACAGGAGGGCCACTTCCCAGGCCTTCCGGAAATGACGGATGCCGGAGAACGCCAGCGCCATCAGGAACCAGGTCACCGGAATGACGGTGACCGAAATGAACTTGATGTCGGCCCAGAATCGCTTCACGCCGAAGTCCGGGCTGAGCAACTGAAACGTGGACGACATGGACCAGAACGCCGCCAGTAGCATGGACATCATGAAGTACCGGGCCTCGGGGGACCGGTACCGGTGCATGGCGTAGCCTCCCAGTGCCAGTGACAGCAGGATGCTCGCGACGAAGGGGGCGATAATGGGGAACGAAACGGTGTCCACGCTCTGGGTATCGTCCCAAATCCCGGATCGCTTAACGGTCCGGATTACACCGTCACGACTTCTTCAATCCGGGATATCCACCCCCCGGCCAAGAGCAGTTCCGCGTGCTCATCGTAGACCACCAGGGCCTGGCCCGGGGTAATGGCCTTGCGCGCCTCGAAGAAAGAGACATGCAACGTGTCGCCTTCCTGGCGCACCAGGCAGGGCGCACCCGGATCGTTGTACCGGATCTTGGCCCATGCGTGGCGCTCCTCGCCGAGGTCCGCTGCGCCCACGAAGTTCAGCTGACCGGCCACCAGTCGATGCTGCATGAGTTCGGACTCCGGACCCACCACAATGGTATTCGTCTCCGGATCTATCCGCGTCACGTAGGCCGGCCATCCCATGGCCACGCCCAACCCATGCCGCTGCCCGATGGTATAGAACGGATACCCCTCATGCGTCCCCACGCGCGTGCCATCCGACAGCACCATGGGCCCCGGACCGGCCTTCTCGTCCATTTCCGGGACGCGGTCACGCAGGAACCGACGATAGTCATTGTCCGGCACGAAACAGATCTCGTACGAGTCCGGCTTGTCCGCCACGCGGTCCAGTCCGAATTCGGAGGCCATTTCACGGATGCGCGGTTTCGTCAGTTCTCCCAACGGGAAAATGGTCCGCGACAGGTTCTCCTGCGACACACCCCAGAGTGCGTAACTCTGGTCCTTGTTGCGGTCCACACCGGGGAGCAGAGCGTATCGGCCCGTCTCCGGATCCTGTCGGACGCGGGCGTAGTGTCCGGTCGCAATGTGCTCGCATCCCAGGTCGTCCGCCCGGCGCATGAGCGCCTCCCACTTGATGTGCGTATTGCAGAGCACGCACGGGTTGGGCGTCCGGCCCGCCATGTATTCGTCGGTGAACCGGTTGATGACCCAGTCCCCGAATTCCTGGCGGATATCCACGATGAAGTGGGTAAAATCCCACGTGAGCGCCACCGAGCGGGCATCGTTCATGGATTCGAGCGTGCAGCATCCGACCACCTTGGCCGAAGCACCCGCCGCAGCAGCGCGTGCGGCCGCACCGCCGGAGGACGCGTGGTCCCAGGTCTTCATGGTGATGCCCACCACTTCGTATCCCTGTTGCTTGAGCAGCACGGCGGCGACAGAGGAATCCACTCCGCCGCTCATGGCTACCAGCACCCGTCCCTTCGAACTCATGATCTGTACGCTTCTGCGATGACTATCTGGATTTCGTTCAGGAAGCCATTCAAGCGCCTGAACATCCGCTGATTCGCCTCTGGACGGCGTCCGGCGGTCTCGGGCAGCACTACGGCCGACTCCAGGATGTGATCCTTGAAGAAATGGGTAGCACGCAAGGCCTCCGCCAGCGGTACCCCGGCCGAAACAATGCCTTTCGCGTAAATCCGGGCCACCACGCGGGCCTCGTCCAGGATATCGTCACCGTCGTCGCCTTCCACGCCCACGTATTGCATGAGCAAGCCCATGAGCCGGCGTCCCAGGACCCGCTTCTCCTCCAGTTCGTCCTGGTTGGCGGACTGCGCCCAGTCGGCCTTCACATGCTTCAGGTCCTCGCGCGTCGTGGCCAGCGCGCGCTCCTGGAAATCCTCGCGGGCGGAAGCAGCAGCAGTAACAGACATCGTGCCCCGGTCCGGCCCGCGTTTCAGGCGGGCCACTTCCGACGCCGGAAACCGGCGATGCCCGCCAGGCGTCCGCACGACCTCGATCTTTCCGCTCTCGGACCAACGCCGGAGCGTGACCGGGTGGACCCCCAGTTGCTCGGAGGCCTCCTTCAGTGTAAGCAGTTCATCCATGCTCCAATGTACGCTTCTGGACCGTATACTGTGCCCGTCCGTACGCGGAGACCAATCCTCTTGCCACCATGCGCCTGCTCGTACTCAACGGCCCGAACCTGAACCTGCTGGGTTCACGCGAGCCCCACATCTACGGATCGAAGACCCTGAAACATCTGGAGGATGACGTGCGCGAACGGCATCCGGACGTCTCCACTGACTGGCGCCAGAGCAACCATGAAGGGGAGTTGATCGATGCCATACAGAAGGCCGCGGACCAGGGATACACCGGCATCATCCTCAACGGCGCCGGATTCACACACACGTCAGTGGCCCTGCGGGATGCGGTGGCAGCCACACCGTTGCCCGTTGTGGAAGTCCACATCTCAAACATCCACGCGCGTGAGGAATTCCGCCAGCATACCCTGACCGGTGAGGTGGCCACCGGCGTCATCACCGGGCTGGGCACCGCAGGATACCACCTGGCCGTGCAGTACTTCCAGGAGCGCCACGCGACCACGGCATGAGAGGCCGCATACGGCAGCTCGCCTCGGACACCGCCGTCTACGGTGTATCGTCCATCGTGGGGCGGTTGGTCAACTTCCTGCTCTTCCCGCTCTATTCGCACGTCTTCCTGCCGGATGCGTACGGGCCCATCATCGTGCTGTACGCCGCGTTCGTCTTCCTGAACATCGTGTACCAGCACGGCATGGAATCGGCCTACCTGAAGTTCGCCTCCGACGAGGAGGTGAGCGGGGACGGCCGGCATGGTGGGCGCAGTGCAGCCTTCACCACCGCCGTGCTCTCCGTGGGCGGGGTCATGCTGGTGTGCACGGTCCTCATGCTGGCGTTCCGGAGTCCGTTTGCGGCCCTCATCGGGCTCGACACACGGCATCTGCACCTGCTGGGTTGGGCCGCGGCCATCCTGGCGCTGGACGCCCTGGCCATCGTTCCGTTTGCGGATTTGCGTCTCCGGAATCGCCCCTGGACCTTCGCCGGCGTGCGCCTGGCGAACATCGCCGTGAACGTGGGGCTGAACCTGTGGCTGCTGCTCGGCCTGGACATGGGCGTGGAAGCCATCCTGATGGCCAATGCGGCGGCCTCGGCGGTGACCGTACTGCTGCTCGTGCCCGTCATGACGCATCGGATGGCGGCGCGCACGGACCGGGCGCTGTGGCGGAAGATGCTCGCATTCGGCCTGCCCTTCGTACCGGGTGGGTTGGGATACGCGCTCACGGAGCGCATCAACATTTTCTTCCTGGAGCGGATGGATGCGTCGCGGGTCATTGAACTCTACGGCGACCGGTTCACCGATCCCGGCCTGGCACAACGGGCCGCAGAGCTGGGTCCGGGGGTATACACCGAATATGTGGTCGGGACGTACGGCGGCATGATCAAACTGGCCGTGCTCATGGCCCTGTTCGTGCAGATGTTCCGCTACGCGTGGCAGCCGTTCTTCCTGCAGCGCCGGCGGGACGACGATGCGCCGGAGCTGTTCGGCAAGGTGTTCTTCCTGCTCACCTGGATGCTCGGCGCCGTGCTGTTGGCCGTGTCGTTCCTGGCAGACAACATCGTGTCCCTGCCGTTGCCGGGCGACCGGTACTTGATCGGGCCGGCATACTGGATGGGGCTGAGCATCATTCCGGTTGCGCTGCTGGGGTATTTCTTCCAGGGATGGTACTACCATTTTTCGGCCGGGGCATACATCCGGGAACGGACCCGGTGGTTCCTGCACGCGACGCTGGCCGGCAGCGCGGTGGCCGTGGCCGTGAATGCGCTGTTCGTACCGATGTACGGGATGATGGCAGCTGCTGCCGGGACCGCCGCCGCCTATGCCACCATGGCCCTGGTCCTGCTCTGGCTCGTGCGGCCGGTCTACCCGGTGCCCTACGCCTGGGGCCGGGTACTCGTGCTGCTGGCCGTGGGTGTGGGCGTTTTTGCGGTCTGGACGTTCGTGCCGGGCGCCGACGGTCTGCTGCCTGAACTCGGGATGGTGACCGTGTACGCAGTAGTGGGCGGGGTGCTGGCCAGGCGAGCCTGACACTCCGGTCGGAATCGGCAGGTGCAACGCGCGGGCAAACCATTCCGTAGGCGGGACGGTCCAAAGCCAAAGCCAGCCTGTCTCATTCAGCCCCCTGCGTGCCATGTTCCGCAATTATCTCGTGACCGCGCTCCGCGCGTTCCGCCGTCGTCCCGTCTATGCCATCGTGAATGTGGTCGGCTTGGCGCTCGGCATGGCCGCGTGCGTCCTCATCCTGACGCTCGTCCACTTCGAATGGAGCTTTGACCGCTATCACGAGAACGCGAATCGGATCCACAAGACCAACTTCCGCTACCTGACGCCCGACGGAACGCCGGAATACCAGCTCATGATGACGCCCGAATTCACACCGGCGTTCAAGGATGCGTTTCCGGCCATAGAACGGGCCACACGCCTCGTGCAGAATTCCATGGACATCCGGACCGGCGATGAGGTGTACCGCCGGATGATGGCCGAAGTGGACCATGACTTCTTCCGGATGTTCACCGTGCCGCTCCTGGCCGGGGATGTTGAACGGGTCCTGCTGTCCCCCGACGACATGGTCATCTCCCGCTCCACGGCCGAGGCTTGGTACGGCTCGGCCGAAGCGGCCGTCGGTCAGTCGACCAATATTTCCCGGGGTGATCTGAACAAGGACTTTACGGTCGTCGGGGTCTTCGAGGACTTCCCGGCCTGGTCCTCCATCACCTTCGATGTAGCCGTGTCGTTCGAGAATTACGGGGACATCCGGCTCGGTGGCAACAACTGGGGCGGCCGGACCTCCACGTACATCCTCCTGGCAGAGGGCACCGACGCCGAGGCGTTCGAAGCCGGACTCGGGCCGCACGTCGATACCGCATTCGCGGAATACGTCGAGGCCATGCGCGGCGCATCCCGGATGGCCACGCACGATGGCGCGTACACCCTTGAACTGCAACCGCTGGCCGACGTGCACCGGTCCCCCGAAGTGGGTGTGAGATATGAGCGCGCCGTCCACAATCCACTGTATTCCTGGATTCTCGGGGGTATCGGCCTGCTCATCCTGCTCATTGCATGCATCAACTTCATGACGCTGTCCGTCGGGCAATCCGCCACGCGGGCCCATGAGGTCGGCATCCGGAAGGCGCTGGGCGCCGATCGCGGGCAGCTCATGAAACAGTATCTGGGTGAATCGATGGTGCTGGCAGGCGGTGCCCTGCTGACCGGCCTGGCCCTCGCGGTAGTGCTCCAGCCGTGGTTCAACACGCTGACGGGCAAGGAACTGTCCATCCTGGGTCTGTCGCCCGTCCTGCTGGTGGTCGGAATCCTGGCCTTGCTCGCCACCGTCGGTCTGATTGCGGGCGGATACCCCGCCGTGGTCCTGTCACGGTTCCAGCCCGCCCGCGTCCTGAAGGGCGAAACCCCGAAGTCCGGTCGCGGCCTTCTGACACGGAGTCTGGTCGTTCTGCAATACACGATCTCTATCGGCCTCCTCTCAAGCCTGTTCATCATGAGCCAGCAGATTGACCATCTCCTGAATGCCGACATGGGGTACGATGCCGAGCGTGTGGTGGCCATCGAAGCCCGCGGATTGGACCCGAATCGTGCCGAGGACTACGTGGAAGCGTATCGCCAGGCGGTCATGCCCTCCGGATACGTCGAGAATGTGGCCCGGGCCGGACAGGCTTTCACCCGGAGCAGTGACCGGAACGGCTGGGCCGATGCGCAGGGCATCCAGCGCCAAGCCTACAATTTCGGCGTGGATTACGACTACGTGGACGTGATGGGCATGGAAATCGTGGCCGGGCGCAATTATTCGAAGGACTACCCGGCCGATCCCACGAATTCCATCCTCGTGAACGAGGCCCTCGTACGGGAATTCGGGATCGAGGAGCCGGTGGGACATATCATGCACGGGTGGCTCTCGTTCATCTATGAGACCCCGCCGACCATCATTGGCGTCGTGGAGGACTTCAACTACCAATCGCTGCACACGGCTGTGCAGCCTGCCGTCCTGAACATGCACCCGGGCTACTACAATCGGTTGGGCGCCATCCTGGTCCGGCTGAAACCTGGCAATACCGAGCAGGCGCTGGCTGCGCTGGAGGAGGCGTGGTCCGTCGTGGCGCCCGGTGCGCCCTATGCGTGGGCCTTCGTGTCTGACGACATGGCCCGGCAGTATGCCACCGAGCAGCAGTGGCAGGATATCGTGACGTGGTCGTCCATCCTGGCCCTCATCATTGCCTGCATGGGCGTCTTCGGGTTGGCCTTGCTGACCGTTACGCGCCGCATAAAGGAGATCGGCATCCGGAAGGTCCTTGGCGCGAGCGCCGGCAGCATTGTCCGCCTGGTTTCCGGTGAGTTCGCAGTCCTCGTGGTGATCTCGTCCATACTGGCCGTCCCGCTGGCCTGGTTCGCCATGGACCGCTGGCTGGAAAACTTTGCTTACCGCATGGATATGGGCGCCGGCGTCTTCGTGTTGGCTACTGCCGCCGCGCTGTTCGTGGCCATGATGACCGTGGCCTGGCACGCGTGGAACGCCGCTCGGGTGGATCCGGCGCGGACGCTGAGGCAGTAGTCTTGCGCGTTCACGGAAATTTCGTAAGTTGGCGCGCATGGCTTCCCATGAGCACATACGCAGCCTGGTTGAGGGCCTGACCGCGCCCCAACCGACCCGCGCTGCCATCCAGGCCGGCGTGGATCATGCCTACCGGCTGGCCCGGGCGTACCTGAGAACGGCGCGCAGCCACTCGGTCATTGCGCACGTCCTGGTGTGCCGCCCTGACCGGGACCTGCCGCTGGACCTGATTGCCGATCTGTTCGAAACCAACGAACTGGGACAGTTCGTGCGGATCCGCGATTACTTCTCCGACCCTGCCCATTGGGAGTCCCAGGCAGCGGTGGACCGGGCCTGGAAGCGCCTGGTTTTGGGCACCGTTTCCGACGGACTGTTCGCACGGTACAAGGACGCGGACGGATCGCTGTCCAGGATTGTCCGCAACCTGAAACGGATTGCCCGGACCCTCGAGGAAGACCTGGAACTCGTCCGGTACGGTGGTCGACTCCGAATCCAGATCAAGGACGCGCCACCCGAGCGGTTGCATCTCCCGGTCCTGCTGCCCGAATACATGGACCCGTACCTCCGGCGTGCCATGAAGGACGGGGTCGATTTGAGCCGGGTCCTGATGGAGGTGAAGAGCGTGCTCACGGCCCAGACCGACCACGCGCCCCATTTCGAATTGACCACGCTGGCGCTCCTGCTGCGCTCCACGACCGTCCGGCTGCATGGCGAAGCCCCCTCCTCCACGCGCGAGACGAGTCCCGACCTGCCGGCCACCCTCCGACGTGCCGTTGCTCGGGTCCGGAAATCCAGGTACGCCTTCTACGTGGAGCGGGAACGGCTCACGGGACAGGAGTACGACCTGATGTGTCAAGCCGTCGAAATCCGGATGGTGTCCCACGCCGAGATCGGTTTCGGTCACGTTACGTCCAACATGCTCGCACTCCAGGAACTCATCCCGGACCTGTCGGAAGAACACTATCGTCAACACTATCGCAGCATCTTCGAGTACCTTTTCCAGTTGGTCCGGGACGAATTGGAGAAATCCCTCCTGAAATCGGCAACCCCCACGCGTCGGTAGGATATACATATAAAGTCAGCCTTTTATTTCACGCCCGTGATCGACGTCATCGAAGCCTTGGTATGGACCCCCTCTGCGCTCCCCGAGCCAGAGCTGCGGCACGCCGAGCAGTTGGTGGCGACGGATCCCGTGGCGCGCGACCTGTGGGAGTTCCTGTCGGCCCTCCGGGCGGAAATGCTGGACCACGCATCGGAATGGAATCCGGAGGACATGCCGACCCATGTCCGGACGTTCGCGGAATCGCTCTACACGCCACCGCGCCGGATTCCGCTCCGGATGAAGCGCGAAGTGGACCGGGACGTGAAAACCCGAACCGCCCTGCGGACCAACATGGCCGCCGCGACCGCCTCCCGCAGCACCCGATTCCGTTCGCTGGGGTCCATGCTCAATCGGGAAGAGGGCATCCTGGTCCGTTTCCTGCTCGACGACGAAGCCGACCTGGTCCGGGGCTACGCCCTTTCGACGTCCGGTGTCGACGTGACCACCTCGGTCGTGGTGCTCGAGGGCCATGCACAACCCATTTGTCCGGACGCCAACGGGGCTTTTTCCTTTCCGGCGTCGTGGGTCCGACCGCCTTCGTCCTTGGCCGACCAGAATGTGGACCTGTTGCTGCCCGTGGCCGCCCTCGCCTTTGAAGGTCGTCCAGAGGATTTCACCATCCATCATCCGGATTCCGGAGAGGTCATGGCCACGTTTTCCGTGCGCGGGAAGGACCTGATACCCGCCATTTCCACAGACGGGCCCTATCACCTGACGGCCACATGCTCGGGAGGCGACGCCACGGTCCTTGTGGACAATGAGCCGGTTCCATGCGATCCCGGCGTTCCGTGCGTCATCAGGGCGTATGCCCGGTGACCGGCATCATCTCTCCGCGCTGGATGTAGAGGATGCGCTGGACGGGTTGCGGGTGCGACACAGCCACACGGAGCATCTGACGCACCGGCTCGTGGGCGTACTCCTGTTTCTTACGGATGACCTCGGACGACTGGACCCGTTCCAGGCCGCCGCATCGTTCGCGGATGACGTGCTCGACCTCCTCCCCACCCACGGAGACATCCCGGATCTCGACGGAGTCGATCCGATGATCCTGGAGGAAGGTGGCAACGTCGTTGCCCGCCTCGCCGCGCTGGAAGGGTGCGCCCGTATCCTGCCGGATTTGCGGCGTTCGTCCGATGCGCTCCTGGCCATGGCCACGTTCCAATATGTTCGCCTGGGCAGCCAGGTGCATGCCCACCGCCTGCTCCAACACCGGTCGCCTGGCGCCGACACACCATCCCGCGGTGGGCTGGAGAAATCCGTCCTGCAGGACATCCGTACGCACCGACCGGCTTGGGAATCCATGTATACGGCGTGCATGAACAATGCAGACCGCAGGCGGCGCGAACGCCGGAATTCCGCCATCTTCCCGGTCGTTCCGACCGTCCACCATGCATCGACCCGGCGGGTGTTGACGGCCGGATACACCCGTACCCTGACGTGCACCATAGCCGGGCGGTCGACCAACGGGGACTCCTTCGATACCATCTTCAACCTCGACGGCGATCCGGGGGCCGCGACCCGCACCCCCCTCAGCGCGGGCAGGACCTTGCTGCGTGATCATGAACCCGCACTGCTGCGGCGAACCTTCCAGGGTACGTTCTCGCTGGACGGAGGCGGCGCGGTCCACTCCGGCGAATCGGCCGGCCTGGCCATGGCCCTGCTTTATTTCTGCGCGGTCGTCCAATTCTCCGGGCGTCGCCGGGAATGGTCCGTCCGCCCGGATTGTGTACTTACCGGGGCCGTGGACGACGATGGGTACGTCCTTCCCGTTGATCCCGGCAGCATCCGGGCGAAAACAGCGGCTGCCTTCTTTTCGGGTGCCAACCTGTTCGTTCTGCCACGCGTCCACCTGGACGAAGCCGAAACCGCACTGGCCATTCTCCGGCAACGGTATCCTGAGCGGCAGTTGGAAGTCCGGGGGATCCAGTCCGTCCACGAGGCGGCGGCGGACCGCCGGATTGTACACTCGGAAAAACGCGGGCTGGTGAACCATGTGCTCCGGCAGTTCTGGATGCGGAAGTGGCTGGTTGCCGCTGTCTTCGCCGGCGTGATCCTCGGCATCTCCGCCATGATCTGGCGCGAGACCTGGATTGATCCCTATCCCCATACCTGGTCCTGGGACGAGACGTCCTATGTGGTGCTCAATTCGGACGGGCAGGAGCTGTTCCGACTCTCCGCGAGCCGGGAAACCATAATTGCCCTCCAAACAGGATCCCAGGGGTTTCGTCCGGCCGTTCTGTCGGACCTCAACGGAGACGGCTTCAAAGACCTTGTCGCCCTGGACAGTCGCCAACTGCTGGACGGTGACACCGGTCTCCTCCATATCGCCGACGGACGGACGCATCGGGTGCGCACCCTCGACATCTTTGACATGGAGTTGCCGTACGACCGGGATCTGTCCGTTGTCCACGGCCGGATGTCGCCCTGGATGGTGATTGCCGGTGATTACGACCAGAACGGTACGTCGGAAATCTATGTGGCGGCCATCCACGATTTCTACCCGACCGTGGTCATGAAACTGGATGCGATGAGCGGAGCCATACTGGATGTCTATCATCACTCGGGCGTCTTCAGGGCGATGATGGCGTTGGATCTGGATGACGACGGTCGGGCTGAGATTGTCCTTGGGGGGACCAACAATGCATTCGACCAGGCCGTGATCGTCGTCCTGGATCCGGAACGATTCGGTGGATTCGGCCCCAGCCAAGGGGTGTATCAACCTGGCCCCGGTCCGACCGGGCATGAGCGGTTGTATCTGCGGTTGCCCCGCACCGGAGTCGGGCGTCTTGCACCGCCTCCGTTCCCCGTTGTCAACGAAATCCGGCCGATGCTGCAGGACCGCCTCATCCAGTTCACCACCTGGGAAGCCATGCTGCGTCGCGTGGATAACACGCTCCTGAATGCTTCCATATACCTTTACTTGGACTCGGATCTACGCGGCTTCGGCATGGGCACCACCGATTCCTATGATGGAATCTGGGATCGGTTGAATACGATGGGCCTCGAACCGCCCCCGCTCGACAGCACGTTCATGGCCACATTCGTGACCGGACTGGAGCGGTGGACATCCCAAGGATGGGTGCCGCACCCGGTCAGCCCGCGGAGTAAAATGTAACCTGGCAGGTTACATATTCAGCAAGCGTTACAGGATGCCAGGAATACCGTTCATCAGCATCGTTGTTCGTTGAGTGCTTGCTGCTATCATGACGATGCCTGCTGTGGGCGGGGGGCGCGAGCCCCCCGCCCACAGTCGTTTTGGGGCCTGCTGGATCGTATTGGGCTGTCTCGACCTGACCCTTGAAGGCGCCGAACCGTTTGGGAACCCTGTGCGTATAAGTCCAATAATCCCAAACATCAAGGCATCCACGATGCCCACCCGGACCTACATGAAGACCAAGCCCACCTCGACCTTAATGTCCTGTTTCACCGCCCGCAACGGCCTTCTGCTCATTGCCGTCTTTTCGCTCACACTCATGGGATGCAACGCCAGCAAGGCCCTCAAAGGCGCGGGCATAGGAGCCGGCGCCGGCGCCATCATTGGCGGGGCCATCGGCAAGGCCTCCGGTGAGACCGCCAAGGGTGCCATCATCGGTGCTGCCGTGGGTGGATCGGCCGGGGCCATCATCGGCAACGAGATGGACAAACAGGCCCGCGAGTTGGAAGAAGAACTGGAAAACGCGCGGGTGGAACGGGTAGGTGAAGGCATCCAGATCACGTTCGATGCCGCCATCCTGTTTGCGGTTGACTCCTCGGAACTGTCCGAAGCATCCAAGGCCAACCTGGACAACCTGGCGAACAGCCTGCAGGAGTACCCGAACACCAATATCCTGATTGTCGGTCATACGGACAATACGGGTGCCGAATCCTACAACCAGGCCCTGTCCGAGCGTCGTGCCGGATCGGCCGCGGCCTACCTTGCCCAGCAGGGCATTGCCACGACCCGGTTGGCCATTTCCGGCCTGGGTGAAACCACTCCGATTGCAGACAACTCCACAACGGAAGGCCGTCGCCAGAATCGCCGTGTCGAAGTAGCCATTACCGCTACCGAAGAATACCGCGAATCCCTGGAGGCAGAGTCGGGCAACTGATCTCTATTCCGTCCGCAGGGTGACCACCGGATCCATCCGGCTCGCACGCCAGGACAGGACGGCCGTCGTACCGATGGCCAGACCGAATACCAGCAGGCCTCCTGCCATCAGGGTGGTTGGCTGGACGTGGGTCGCATAGGCGAACCCGTCCAGCCAGCGCGCCCCGAGCCACCAGGCAACGGGCAGCGCCAATCCGAGTGCCAGGAGCACGAGTCCGGCCATGCTGCGGCTCAGGAGCATGACCAAGTTCCACTCCGACGCGCCCACTACCTTGCGGATTCCGATTTCCCGCCGGCGGCGCTGGGCCGCGAACAACGCCAGGCCAATCAGACCCAGGCAGGCCACAAGCAGGGCCAGCCACGTTCCGTACGTGACCAATGTTGCGGCGCGTCGCTCGGCCACGTAGAGCGCATCGAATTGCTCGTCCAGGAAAACCGAACGGAACGGATTTACCGGGTCGAAGCGGACGTACACCTCTGCCAGTGCATCGATCGTACCCTGCGATGCATTCCCGGTCAGCGCCACGGTCATCTGGGAGTACCAGGCGTCCGGCGCCATGAACAGCATGACCGGTGAAATCCGCTCGTGCAAGGAACGGAAATGGAAATCCTTCACGACACCGACGACCTCCAGGGATCGACCGACCGCCGGCATCAATACTGCTTTGCCAATCGGCTCATCCCAATCCATCTGGCGCACGAATTCCTCGTTCACAAGGACTGCGGACGCCCGGTCGGTCCCGAACGCCCGGTCGAAAAATCGACCCTCTCTCAATTCAAGGCCGTATACGACCGGGAAGTCCCAGTCTCCCACCAGCATGCGGATGGAGGGCATTTGCTCAGCGGGAACGCCCGGCACTTCTGCCGGAATGCCCCAATCGCTGCCGCCTGGACGGTTGCCTGACATCGTCACGCCCGAAACACCCGGTACATCCAGAATGGCCCGTCGGATGTCTTCCAGCCGGGACTGCATGGATGCATCCTGCAAAGGGATGGCAACCCGGTTGTCTTGCTCAAAGCCCAGCGGGACCTCCTCCACATACTGCATTTGATCGTCTACGATACCCGCCAACATGAGAAGTGCAGCCGATACCGCAAATTGGAACACGACCAGGATGTGTCGGAGCCGGTTGGATCCGCCCCTTGACCCGCCCTTTGGACCGTCGCCGCGCATGGCCACACCGGGCGTGAACCGGGATTGGACGAGCGCCGGGTACCATCCGGCCACCAACCCGATCCCCAGAATGAACAATGCCAGCCAACCCAGCGCCTGACCTCCCAGGAAGTCCTGCCACATGAAAGCCTTCCCGGTCAACGCGTTGAACTCGGGGACGACAGCCAACGCCAGTCCGATGGCCAACATGCCGCCGAGAACGGCCAACACCATGGACTCCGTCAGGAAGCGGGATATCACGCCCCACGAATCGGCCCCGAGGCTCTTGCGCACCCCGACTTCGTGCGATCGCTGGGAGGCCCGCGCCGTGACCAGATTCACGAAATTGAGTGCCGCCACGACAAGCACGAGCAGGCCCAGGAGCCCCAGCGTCCAGACCCGTTTCGCGTCGCCCGTCGGATACATTTCCCGGAACTGATTGCTCCGCAGCCAGATGTCCGTCAGCGGCTGAAGCCAGACACCGGCGCCGTCAATAGTCGCTTCCGCCGGGATATTGGCCGCGACGACGTCCGACATGGCCGCACCCGTCACCGCCGGATCCGCGCCGGGCGCAAGTTTCACATACGTGTAGTACTGATTCCACCGCCACCAGTCATCGTGCCGCTCGTCCGTGTAGCTGGCCATGGAAACCAGCATGGGAAACCTGAAATGCGACGTCCTCGGAACGTCCTCCATGACACCCGTCACCCGGTACAGGTCACCACCGCCGAGCACGACTTCCCGACCCATGACATCCGGACCACCGAACAGCTGCTCGGCCAGGCTCCGTGTAAGGACCACGCTGCCGGGGGCCCGCAACGCGGTCCGCTCGTCGCCGGCAAGGAAGGGCCAGGTGAACACATCGAAAACCGTTGAGTCCGCGAACAGCGTCCCGACGATGGGCAGTCGTTCCCCGTCGACCTCGGCAAACGTGGAGCCGAATGGGGAAAACCGTGCGACAGCCTCGACGGCCGGAACCTCCTGGGCACCACGGATGCCCCACGGGCCGTTGATCTTGGCAATGCCATGGAACCCATCGGCGTCGTATTCGCCATTGACCCGGAATATCCGATGGCTGTCCTCATGGTATTGATCGTACGCCAGTTCATCCTGTACATACAGGGCGAGCAACAGTGCTACCGCCATTCCGACGGCAAGGCCCGACAGATTCAAGGCGGAAATGCCCTTCTCGCGTCGGATGGACCGTCCAGAGGTGACAAGATGGTTCAGGATCATGGCTGTTCGCTCCATGGGTTGACGGCGCCGCGCCCGCAGCGAATGCGCCCGCATGAATAGAAGGACTTCTTTCCAGTAGATGCACCGCGCCCTGAACACGCCCATACGCTGGATATTCTGGACAAACGATTCGTCAAGATCCCCGCGGATCTCCTCGTACACGTCTCCCCGGCAATACCAGTCCAGGAACCGGATGGCCGAGTCCGGCGGATGCGTTCTGCGCGTCATGATGACACTCCGGGACGCAATCCGTCCGGCATGCGGGCCAGCAACGAATTCCGCGCCTCCTGCGCTTCCCGCAAGGCCTCCAAGGCCGCACCGGTCACCCTGAACATGCGCTTTCGGCGCCCGCCCCGCTCCTCGGTGGCCCCTTGCATGCCCGACTCCAGGAATCCCTTGTCTTCCAACCGGTACAGCGTGGCGTGGATGGCCCCCAAGGACACACTCCTGCCGACTTCGTCCGCCAGCAGCTGTTGGACCGTCAGACCATAGCCCTGGCCATCCAGGGCCGCAACGGCCATGAGCACCAGCTCTTCGAACTCACCCAGTCTCGATCCACGCACAGGTCGCCTCATGAATTCATGGAAACGATCCTGTATATGCAAAATGATAAGAAAGGTTACAGCCCCTTTCTGCTTCTTGGTGTAACCCGCCAAAAATAGGGCGTAATCAGGCCGTAAAGACCAGGTAGACCGAATACACGATCCACGTCGCGACCAGCGTCGCCCCTTCCCAACGGTTTATCCGTCCGGGGCGGCGCAGGCCCGCGCCGAAAATCATGACTCCGACCGTCATGGCGCCCATGACAGCCACGTCGCGCGTCAAGACCCCGTCCGGAACGTCAAACGGAGCCACCAGGCCAGCCAGTCCGACCACCACCAGCGTGTTGAACAGGTTGGATCCGATGACATTCCCGATGGCCATGTCGTGTTTGCCCTTCCGGGCCGCCGCCACACTGGATGCCAGCTCAGGCAGCGACGTGCCGATAGCCACGACCGTGAGTCCGATGACCAGATCACTCACGCCGAACCAACCGGCGATCTCAACCGATCCCCAGACCAGGGCCCGGGAGGAGACAATGAGCAGCAGCAGGCCCACCACCAACTGGATGGTGGCGGTCCGAACGCCGACGTCGGCATGAACGTCCATTTCCTCCTGGAGCGCATCGGTGGTCTCGGCCGACTTGCGGAAGCTCCACGCGAGCAGTGCCCCGAACAGCGCCAGCAGCAGGAGCGCATCCACACGCGTAATCGTCGCATCCCACACAATCCACGCCGCGACGAGCGTCACGGCGGTGAGGATGGGCAATTCCTGCCGAACGATCCTGGATTGCACGGCGATGGGACTCAGGAGCGCGGTGATACCGAGGATCAGGCCCAGATTCGCAATATTTGACCCATAGGCGTTACCCAGCGCGATCCCGGGGTTGCCGTCAATGGATGCGAACAGGGACACGACCATCTCGGGTGCGGACGTGCCGAATCCGATGATGATCATGCCGATGACGAGGGGCGATACGTGGAAATGCCGCGCCACGTCACTCGCGCCGTCCACGAACTTGTCGGCGCTCCAGATGAGTACGGCGAGGCCGACGAGCACGGCGGTCACCGCCAGGAAAAGAGTCATGGACCAGGGGCTGTCTATTGGAGGGAGCCCAGCAAGGTACGGACGAACGCGATCTCGTCCATGTTGACGGTGTGTCCCATGCCGGGATAGATCCGTTCCGTGACGTCGGCGCCGAGCGCGTTGAACACCTGCGTCGATGCCTGCACCCGCTCGAGCGGAATATGGGCATCGATGTCGGAACAGCCCAGGAAAACGGGGGTGCCGTCCAGCGGTTGGCCGGATGTAGGGGCGTATTCGAATGGAGCCTCACCGCCCTGCCCGATGAGGCCGCCGCTCAGCATGACCACGCCGCCGTAGCGGCGGGCATTCCGGGCCGCGAATTCACCGGCCAGACACGCCCCCTGCGAAAACCCGAGCAGAATGATCTGTTCGGTCGGGATACCGTCCTGTTCGAGCGCTTCGACGATATGGCCGATGACCGCAAGACCGGACGACAACCCGGGCTCATTCTGTTCGATGGGCGCCAGGAAACTGTGCGGATACCAGGTGTGACCCGCCGCTTGCGGAGCGACATAGACGATGCGATCAGCGGTGAACTCCCGGGCAAATTCCAGCATGCTGCCAGCCGATGCGCCGCGACCGTGGACCAGGATGACGGCGGCGTCGGCCTCCTTGGGCGTCACGCCCGCCCGCGCCACGGGCTGGCCTTGATGGGGGCCATTGGTGAGGGGTGAACGATGGTTCGAGGTTGCTGTCATGATGCAGGGAGGGTCAACGGCGGCAGTTGGGCTTCGATGTGCGTCCGGTGCGGCTCCAGCCATTCCGGAAGTTTGAGATCCATGCCGAGCGAGGCCAACGGCTCGTCTGCGGTGAATCCGGGCGGATCGGTAGCGATCTCGAACAGTATGCCGCCGGGCTCCCGGAAGTAGATGGAGCGGAAATAGTTGCGGTCCTTGACGTCGGTCACATGCAGTCCCGCCGCTCGGATCCGGTCCTGCCATTCGAGTTGTTCCTCGTCGTTGCGGGCCCGGAAGGCCACATGGTGCACCGTCCCGACGCCTTGCGTGGCACGGACGTCAGAACCCACGATGTCCACGACGGCGCCCAGGGAACCCTCGTCGGTCTTGGTGTGGCTGTTGTTGGCGGCGTGGAACCGTGTGCGTCCGTTTTCGCTGCCCACCTGGCGATAACCGAAGACGTCGACCAGCACACGGGCGGTTTCGTCCGGTGCGACGGAATCGAGGGCGACACCATGGAATCCGATGATGTCGTCCGTATCGGAAGACGGCACGGCCACCAACGCCAATACCAATCCGTCCGGGTCGCGGAACGGCACGACGGGCTGGCCGAAGCGGGTGGTCGGTTCATCGTAATCGACGCCCTTTTCCCGGAATCGGGTCTGCCACGCGGAGATTGCGTGATCGGGAATGGCAAACGATGTTTCGGCGGTCTGTCCCCGTCCGGATCGTCCACGGGGCGCACCGGCCCACGGGAAGAACGTCAGGATGGAGCCCGGGCTGCCCTCCCGATTCCCGAAATAGAGGTGATACGTGCCCGGATCGTCGAAATTCACGGTCCGCTTTACCAGCCTCAGGCCGAGTACGCCCGCATGGAAATCAACGCTTTGCTGGGCCGGCCCGGAGATGGCCGTCACATGGTGGATGCCTTGGATGGGATTCATGTTCGTACGTCGTGGGGTGAGCTGATACACAATAGTTACGCCGAAACCAGGCCCGCCCTGCCTCTCCGGCAGGGCGGACCTGGCTCCCGATTGTTCGGAATCGGCGGTCAGGATGCAATCCGGATCAGGCGGCGTCCTGAGCCGGGGCTGCCTGGATTTCCAGGGTGATTTCCACGTCTTCACTGACGAGGAAGCCGCCGGTTTCCAGAACAGCGTTCCAGTTCAGGCCGAAGTCCTTGCGGTTGATCTTGGTGGCTGCTTCGAACGCGAGCTTCAGATTGCCCCACGGGTCCTTGCCGGATCCCAGGAATTCGGCGTCGAATTCGACCTGCTTGGTGACGCCACGGATGGTCAGGTCACCGACCAGGGTGAACTGGTTGCCCTTGACATCACGGACATCCGTGCTTTCGAAGGTCATGACCGGGTGTTCTTCGACGTGGAAGAAGTCTTCAGAGCGAAGATGCCCATCCCGCTTCTCTTCGTGCGTATCGACGGAAGCCGTCTGCACCTTGGCACTTGCCTGGAGCGTCGAAAGGTCGTCTCCCTCCATGCGGATGGTTCCCTCAAAGGATTCGAAGCTGCCCCGCACCTTGCTGAACCCGAGGTGTCGGACGCTGAATCCGAAACGGGAATGGGATCCGTCAATGACGAAGGTCTGAAGATCGGTCTGTGTTGCTGTACTCATGGTCGAGTCTCTCTTTGGTTGGTTGGTGTGTTTTAGTTGATTAGTCAAGCAAATGGGCGGAACGTAGTGAAACGATCCTTATTTCCGGTTTTTTGTCAGACGGCGACCACCGATTCGCGGTCCCTGACATACAGGCCGAGACGGCGGAGCAGGCTCGTTGCCGTTTCCTGTTCCTGCGCATTGAGCCCGGTGAACAGGTCCTGCAAGAACCCGGCATGTTCGTCGAACACGGGCTCAATGACCGAGCGTCCTTCCGGCGTCAAGTCGATGTATGTGACACGCCGGTCTTCCCCGCAGGCGCGACGGGCAATCCATCCGCGTTTCTCGAGCTTGTCAATGACGTACGTCATGCTTCCGCTCGTGAGCAGGATATTCCCGCCGATGGCACTGATGGGCAGGGCTCCCTTGTGGAGCAGCACTTCCAGCACACCGAATTCCGTAAGCCCCAATCCGTGCGCTTCCACCTGGCCGCGAAGGGCCTTCGCGACCGTGGCCGAGGCCCGGTTCATGACGACCCAGAGCTTGAGGGCCCGGGCCGTGTCGGGGTTGGTATGGGAAAGGGTGTTGGGCACCAGTGTATTCGTGCGGTCTTGCGGCGATTGCCTTGAAGTTAAATATCTCGATTTCAAGGTTTATACCGGGGCGCACCTGTCTGGTTCCGATGTTTCATGGACGTTGAGTGAAATGAAAATTACTCGCGCTGCAGCGACTGCCACTGGAGCCCTTTGTCGGTCAGGCGGTATTTATGCAATCGGCTATTGGGCTTGTCGGGGATGGTCATCTCAATCAGACCGTCGGCAAAAGGGTGGACGAATTCGAACTCATAGTGGAAGACCGAGCTGACGATAAGCGGATGAGCGTCGGTAGCGGCCAGCCAACCCAGCAGGTCGCTCATGAGCCGCGGAACCTGGTCGGCGGGCGGGGCCATGTGGACCACCTGCTCACCCGCCATCACCCCTACTCCGCCGTGCCTGTACCGTCCCACCTCGTCGATCAGACCGGAATACAATCTGTATCAGCAACGGCCGCCGTAAAACAGAAAACCCGTCCACCAACCGGTGAGGGTCAGTGGACGGGTTTTGGAATGGTGGAGATGCCGGGAGTCGAACCCGGGTCCGAGCGGTCAAACAGGGAGGCGTCTACGTGTGTAGCCGTCCTATTGTATTTCGCGTGACGCCATGCCGGATGGCAGGGCCAACGTCACGCTGAGACTGGTCTTGTTTCGGTTATCTGTATTCAGTCAGCATCTTCAAACCTATCCCATCTGAGCGTTGCTCTGTCGGGGGCCAATGGGCGAGCACCCCGGAGAACAGACAGCGGTCTTAAGCCGCCATCGCAAATGCGTAATCGTTCGCAGTTGCAGTGTTTCCAGCAAGATTTACGAGCATGCGGGAGAGCTCGACACGCAGCCATCTGCGCGATCCGCCCGTCGAAGCCGTGACATCCCCAAAATTCGAAAGAACAGACCTGCCCTCGCGGGTAGGTCAAGAACCAAGGCTTGTACGTGGTGGAGCCCCCGGAAGGTTCCGCGGGTATCCATCGCACCGCCTTGCACAATGCGTTCGATCAGTGCGTTCGATCAGTCCCCGCGTTCGGCCCGGTCTCGGGACTGTGCCGTACCCACATACACCAGGCCCTCGGCTTCGAAGGCCGGTTTCAGGTCCCGAAGCACGGCGCGTGCCAGGGAACCCCGCAAATACGGGATCTGCCGTCGTCGCCCGTTGAACAGCTCCCGGTAGGGATGGATGAGCAGCCGGACATAGTCGCCCCCCATGGGTACCGCCTCCATCTGTACCCGCACATCATAGAAGAACCACCGCCGCATGGTCCGCATTTCGGTCGCCACGACGTTGTCGGTGACCCCGTCCACAACGGTCCAGCCGGCTTGCTGCAACCCACGGTCAATCCGCGCCAATACCTCCTTGTCCGGGAGACTCGGCGCATCGGTCACCTCATAGTCCCGGTACAACGGCGAAATGGACGGCGTACATCCCGACGCCACGACCAGCATGGCGAGCATCAACACGGGCAGGATATATGAACGAATCAGCATCGGCATCACCCATGATAACACGGACAGGGGCGGCCACGCGCATCATCCTTCCCAACAGACCGGGAACGCGCGCGAACGGTCGGGCCGTCCGGTCAACTGGCCTTCGCCGTGGACGGGGCGTGCGCAATCCGGGACAGGAAGTCGATCATGTGCCGGTTGAAGACGTCCGGCTGTTCCTGCATGGGGACGTGTCCACACCTGTCCACGAAATGCAGTTCGGAGTCTGAAATGCCCTCGTGGAACATGCGCGCCACGTCGGGCGGCGTGATTTCGTCCTGCTTGCCCCAGACCAGGAGGGTAGGCGCCTGGATGTCTCCGAGATCATCCCGGATGGAGCGCTTTTCGACCGATCGGGCGAACCGGATGAGGCGGACGGCCTTTTCCCGGTCATTGATGATGTCAATGACGTCGTCCAGGAGTTCCTCGGTGACGTGCGACGGATCGAAGAACGTCTTGGCCACGCGGGGCCGCAGGTATTCCCGGTCCTTGCGACGCATGATGGACGACGACATTTCCACCTCGAAAATACCCGATGCACCCGTCAGGACGAGTCCTGCCACCCGCTCCGGGTAGGCCAGCGCATAGAGTACGGCCAGGTGACCGCCCATGGAGTTGCCCGTAACGACGGCACGTTCCAGGCCGAACTTCGAGGTGAAGTCCTTGACGAATTCCACGAGGCCTTCCAGGTTGGCCTGGCGGAGGGGCATGGAATAAACGGGCAGGATGGGGCAGACTATCCGGTAACCGGCACGCGCCACGGCCGGAATGGTGGCTTCCCAGTTACTGATGTCCCCCATCATACCGTGCAGGAGCAGAACCGGCGTGCCGTCGTTCCCGGCACCCGCCTCCGCGTAGGTGTATCCCTGAGCCGTCTTGATCTCGTAATCCATGATGTGGAAATTACCCATCAGGGGGGTAAGGTGCATCCGCACGTTGAATCATTTCTTCAAGGAATACGGTGAACCCATGAGGGGCCAATACGTTGCACCAGGTCCAGAATTACCGTATTATGAGGGTCTGCCCTCAATTCACACGCAACGAGAGAATTTCCATGCCCTGCGGACGCAAAAGAAAACGTCATAAGATTGCCACGCACAAGCGCAAGAAGCGCCTGCGGAAAAACCGGCACAAGAAGAAGAAATAGCCCGTAGATCCCCGGCCATCCATCATCAACCAGCATAGGTGCGTTCATGAAAAACGATTCCTGGACCCGTTCTGCCCGCAGTGGTCTTTGGGGTGTGTTGATTGGTGGGGCAGCCGGATTTGCGTTGGGCCTGATCTTCGCACCTGAAGAAGGCAAGCGGCTCCGCCGCAAGCTCGCCTACCAGCTGGACCACCTCGGGGAGCAGGTCGCGTCCTTCGTGGAGAAAGCGCTGGATGAGGACTTGGCCAGCCAGGCCCGTGCCGAAGGCGATGCCCTCATCAAGGATGCGAAGGAAAAGGCCGACAAGATCCGTACGGATATCGATGCGCTCCTGGGCGAAATGCGCCAGCAGCACTCCGATTCCTGATCCCGCCCGTCTTCTTCTTTTCCAATGCCCAATTTTTCCATTCTGCTTCCCCCTGCTGAAGGCAAGCAGGAAGGCGGCAATCCCTTCGCTCCGGACATGTTCGACTATCGTTCGTCGAGCACGTTCAATTATTTCAAATCGCTGAATCCACAGCGGCGGGAACTGATTACGGCGCTTCAGGGCGTACTGGACGGTCCCGAAGACGAACTCGAGACGCTGTTCGGCGTCAAGGGAACGGCCCTGGAGCAGGCCATTGCGGTCAACCGCAATATCCTCAAGGCCCCCCTGATATCCGCCCTCGACCGGTACAGCCCCGGCGTGATGTATCAGGCCATGGACTTCCCGGGCCTTCCGACCGGTGCCCAACGGCGACTCCTCGAAGAGGGCATCATCTTCTCCGGATTGTTTGGCGTCCTGCGTCCGGATGACCTCATCCCGAACTACAAATTGCGCATGGATGCGACGCTGCCGGGCATAGGCAAGGTATCGTCGTACTGGCGCGGGGCCATGTCCGCCGTGGTGAACGAGGCGGTCAGCGGCAAATTCGTATGGAATTTCCTGCCGGGTATCCACCAGGACGCATGGACGGACGAGCACACCTACGCCGCCATGGTCCAGGTCCGCTTCGTCCGCAAGAAGGGCGGCGACCTGACCCCGGTCACGCATGGCGTGAAGCCCCTGCGCGGCAAGCTGGTCAACTACATCGTGCGCGAAACCATCGAGAATCTGGAGCCGCTCCTGGAATGGAAGCATCCGGACGGGTATGTGATCGACGAGAAGCTGTCTGCCTACGACGAGGAAACGAAAATCCACGACCTCGTCATGGTCCGCAAGGGCTGAGGCCGACTGGCGCAATGTCCCCTTCCCCGCTTTCCCGTCCCGTGGTCATTGGCCTCGCAGGAGGTTCCGGCTCGGGAAAGAGCACCGTCCTGTCGCAATTGCAGGAAGCGTGGGACGATGAGGGCGTGAGCGTCCTGGACCACGACGCGTATTACCGGGAACTGACCCATCTCTCCGTGGAGGACCGGGCTTCCTTCAACTTCGACCACCCGGCTGCGCTGGAGACCGAACTGCTGGTCAAGCACCTCGAAGCGCTCCTGCAGGGGTTCTCCATTGAAAAACCGGTGTACGACTTCACAACGCACAGCCGGACCGAGCGCACCGTCACCGTTCGCCCGACGCCAGTCATTGTTGTGGAAGGCATCCTCGTGCTGGCCGAGAAGGATCTCGTGGACCGGATGGACATCAAGTTGTTCGTGGACACGGATGATGATGTGCGGCTCATCCGACGGATACGCCGCGACATGGAAGAGCGTGGACGCTCGCTGGACTCCATCCTGGAGCAGTACGAGCGCACGGTGCGCCCCATGCACATCGAGTTCGTGCAACCGTCGCGCCGGATGGCCGATGTCATCATTCCGCGGGGCGGCCGCAACGAGATTGCCGTGCAGATGGTGCTTTCCCGGATTTCCACGATTCTGGCGGGAAGATAGACGGTCGGGGCCGGGGTCAGCGCACCATTTCCGCGACGCCCCTGAGCACCAGATGCGGTCGGACCCGGTCGATTTCCGGAATCCGGGTCGACAACCAGGGTGCCCAGCCTCCCGTGGCCACGACGTACAACGGGCCGTGCTGCGCGTGCAGGTCCCGCAGCAATCCCTTGACGAGTGCCCGGAATCCGTGCATGATGCCCGACTGCATGGCCTCGACGGTCGAGTGCCCCACGGTGTCCGGAGGGGATTCCAGCGGTACGAGCGGCAACTGGGCGGTGCCGTCGTTGAGTGCGCGGCGCAGCAGTTCCGGACCCGGCGCAATGATGCCTCCGGGGTAATGGCCGTCCGGAGTGACCACCTCGAACGTGAGTGCGGTCCCGGCGTCCACCACCACCGTGGTGGTGCCCGGTGGCCGGTCCGGATCCAGCCAGCCGCCCACGGCAGCCGCAATCCGGTCGGTGCCCAGGGTTGCGGGCGTCCGATACCCGATCCGGACCGGCCACCCGGACCGGTGATCGAAGAACCGGAGTGCGACGGATGACGGGACGGCCGCGGACCACGCCGCATTGTGGGCCGGAACGACCGAGACCGCGCCGGCTGCCTGGACGTGGGCGTCACCCAGGAAGTCGGCAAGCGCTCCGGGGTCGGTGAGTCGCCCGGCCCGGACCACGTCCGTTCCGTTCCAGAGCCCCACCTTGGCGGCGCTGTTGCCGATATCCATGACCAGGATCATGCAGACCTCAACGTTACATCGCCGGCATGGAACGTCCGGCGCTCGCCATGGACATCCACCACCAACGCACCGTCTGACGCGACGTCCACCGCTGTGCCCTCCACCGCCTGCGCCCCGTCCATGGGACGCACGGACACCCGGCTGCCCAGATGCACAAGCCGCTGGCGATACATTGCCCGGAGTTCGACCACGTCGGCCGCCTGCCACCGGGTCATCCCCCGGAGGATGGCGTGCAGCAGCGCCTCGCGGGATACGGGGCGCCCCACGCAAAGCGCCACCGAAACGGGCTCCACGGCATAATCGCCCGGAAAATCCGTCTGGTTCACATTCAATCCGATTCCAACGACCAGCGCTGGCCGGGCGGCGTGGGCAGCATTCGGTGACACCGCGGTGACCCGTTCCAGCAGGATTCCTCCGCATTTTCGGCCGTCCACGACGATGTCGTTGGGCCACTTCAGGCCCGCGCCCGCATCCGACAACGCATCGGTCACGGCCAGGCCGGCCATCATGCCGTATCGTCCCCAATCGGACACGGGCTCGCCGGGGCGAAGCAGCACGCTGAACAGCAGATTCTGTCCGGCGCTCGAAACCCAAGTGCGGCCGTGCCGCCCCCGTCCTTCCGTCTGGTCGTCGGTCGTGAACACCGTACCGGACACCGCGCCCTCCCGGGCCGCGTCCCGGGCCAGGAGGTTCGTGGACCGGCATCGGGCCACATGCACCACCCGGTAGCCAGGCGGCGCCACCGGGGTGACCAGATTAGAGGCTATATTGATGTCTTCCGTGGACACAGTTTCCGGACGATGCGTACCGACGGGCCCGTCAGGGCAGCAGGTACGATTCTTGCATGTAGGGAGCGCCATGAGGATACGCTGCACAACACTTCCGGTTTTCATCCTGGGCATGGCCTTGCTGGTGCCCTTGGCCACACCGGCCACGGCGCAGGAGAACGCCCAGGTTCAAGCATTGCGCGAAACGCCGCTCGTGCGCCCGCAGCAACTGAACATGCAGTTCCACCGGGCCAAGACGGCCTTCGATTCGGGTGCCAGTCTGCTGGAAGCCAAGGCCCGCGTGGACATCGTTTTGGCCGAACTGCCTGACGACACCGAGGCCCGGAAATTGCGGGCCTCCATCCTTCTGGCCCTGGAAAAGCCGGAAGCCGCCTTCCGCGACGCCCAGCGGGCCACCACCCTTTCCCCCGGTGACGGTGAGGCCCACGTTCTGCTCTGCGAGAGTGGCGTGGGGTCGGGACACGCGGCGCTTGCGAAGGAATCGCTGGACACGGCAACGGACCTCATCCTGGGTGACGTGGCCCTGTACATCCGGCTGTCCTCCTGTGCCCTTGAACTGGGCCAGATCCGACCGGCCGAAGCCCTGGCGCGTCTGGCCATGGCGTCCGGCGAGCGGGACGGCCGCGGTCACCTCCAGCTGGCGCGCGTGTTCATGCGGACGGACCGGGCAGGTAATGCCGAGACCGTCCTCGTGCAGGGCCTTCAGGAACGGGCGGTCCGGGCCTGGGACATCCGGCGCGATCCCGTACTGGCCCCCCTCATGGAGCGGGAGGGTCTGGCAGCGTGGCGCCGCCGCTGACGTGCCGGTAATCGGTATAGGTGGAGACGGTCCGCAGGCGATACGAGCCCCGGAACGGCGTCTTGATGTACGTCTCGAAGCGGGTATTGTAGGGCAGCGCTCCGGAGTCCCCATCCTGGCGGACGTGCACGTAGAACGAGCTCTCTTCCCGGAACAAAAGGGCCAAGTCTATGCGTTCCAATGACATTGCGACCACTTCGTTCGTTTCGCGATCAATGTGCCAACGCACCCGCCGAACGTTCAATCCGTCGCCTTTGTCGGGCCTGGCCCGGACTTCGATGACGCGTGCCTGACGGTCCCACAGCAGGGTATCGGCCAATTCGCGGAACGCGTATTTGTCCAGGCTGCGCGGATCGAGGTAGACGGGGTCATCATCCAGTACGAACGGCACCAGATCAACCGGATCCACATTTTCCACGTTCTCCGACACGAATCCCTTGAAGAATCCGAACTGGAACTCACCGGCCGAGTCGGCACGCTCCAGTTGGACTGTCCTTTCACCGTCGGAGAATCCGAAGCGGGCCACGTATTCCGTGTAAGCCAGGAGGAAGTCCTCGTCGTCGTACTGCTCGGTCCGGATGTACCGGGTGTAGGCATGTTCGTCCAGCAGCCCGAACGCACCGCGCATGCCAGCGGTGTCGGCCGTCCGGAGGACCTCCAGCAACGCATCGCGTTCCGCGAGTTCCACGGGACCGAGGCCGGACGTGGCCTCATCCCCGCATCCCGTGAGGGCGAGAAAGACCACCAGCGCGGCGAACATGTGTGTACCCTGCGTCATCCTGTTTCCTGATTTTCCATCCTTGTTCAATTCCCCACACGCCATGTCGATCCCTACACCTGATTTCCGAATCTACGAAGACGCACTCCGGGTTGGAGGCGCCGCTGCCCGCGAAGCCGGTGCATTCATCCTTGAACAGGCCGGTACGCTCACCCGGAGCGAGATCGAAACGAAGGGACTGCACGACCTGGTGTCGCGCGTCGACCGGGAGGCCCAGCGAATGATCGTGGAGCCCATCCGGAAGGCCTTTCCGCGCCACGACATCCTGGCCGAGGAAGGCGACGGCGGCACCAAGGTAGCCGACAAGGGCTATACGTGGATCATCGATCCTCTGGATGGGACCACGAACTTCACCCATGGAGTCCCGCCGTACGCCGTATCCATCGGCCTGGCCTACAAGGGAGAGCCCCAGATGGGCATTGTCTTCGACGTAACCCGGAACGAACTCTTCACTGCGGCCGAAGGCATGGGGGCGTTCGTGAACGGACGCCCGTGTTCCGTAAGCGCGGCCGAGCACCTGAATGACAGCCTGCTCACCACCGGCTATCCATACCGGGACTTCGAGCATCTGGACGCCTATCTGGCTGCACTCGGGCACTTCATGAAGGAAACCCGCGGCGTACGCCGTCCGGGATCGGCATCCATCGACTTGGCCTGGGTGGCCGCCGGCCGGTTCGACGGTTTTTTCGAGAGTGGCCTGCAGCCGTGGGACGTGGCGGCCGGCATGGTCCTGGTGCGCGAGGCCGGCGGCCGCGTATCGGACTACGACGGAAAACAGGATGCGTCGCCCATGGGGGCCAGCATCATCGCATCGAACGGGCACATCCACGACCACATGATGCACATCCTGCAACCGGTGCGGAATGTGCTGTAGAAGGCCGTTCAACAACCTGCAATATTTGCCGTACCTTTCGCATCATCCATTATCATCCTGCTGACCCATGCCCCTGCTCGAAGGCAAGAACGGAATCATTTTCGGCGCACTGAATGACAGTTCGCTCGCATGGCACATTGCGGAAGCCGTCCATCGGGAAGGCGGCCGTTTCGTCCTCACGAACGCCCCCGTGGCCAAGCGCCTGGGCGAATTGGACGGGCTGGCGGAACGCACCGGCGCCAAGATCATCTGGGCCGACGCGACGTCCGACGAGGAACTGACGGCATTGTTCAATGAGGCCAAAAGCCTGTACGGTGGCGTGGATTTCGTCGTCCATTCCATTGGCATGGGCCTGAATGTGCGCAAAAACCGTCCTTACGATGACCTGAATTACGAGTGGTACAAGAAGACCCTCGACATTTCGGCTATTTCGCTGCATCGTGCCGTGCATGCGAGCATGGAAACCGGCGCCATCAAGGACGGCGCATCCATCCTGGCGCTGTCCTATATCGGCGCGCAACGGACGTTTTCCAAGTATTCCGAGATGGGCGATGCCAAGGCGCTCCTGGAGAGCATTGTGCGCTCCTACGGATACCGTCTCGGCAAGCGGAAAATCCGGATCAACTCGGTTTCCCAGAGCCCCACGAAGACCACGGCAGGCAGTGGCATTGCCGGATTCAACGCCATGTATGAATTCGCGGAACGCATTGCCCCCCTTGGGAATGCGGATGCCGAATCGTGTGCCGACTATTGCGTTTCGTTGCTCTCGGACCTGACACGGATGGTGACCATGCAGACCCTCTACCACGACGGCGGGTTCAGCGCCATGGGCATTTCCGATGAGGTCATCGAAGACCTGGCATCCGTCCTGGGGGGATGATCCGACTGTTCGTTTCGGACATCGATGGATGTCTCGCAGAGCCCTATCAGCCGTACGACCTTGAGGCACTGGGCCGGATGGCGGCTTGGACACGGGAAGCCGGAAAACCCGGTTCACACCCCCGTCTTCCTGCCGTGTCCATCTGCTCCGGTCGATCCTATCCGTACGTGGAGGCCGTGACCCAACTTCTGGGCTGCGTAACGCCGGTCCTGTTCGAGTCGGGAGCCGGCATGTTCGACCCCGGTGCGGCGCGCAGCCAATGGCATCCGGCGTTCACCCCGGACATCCGGGACGGTATGCTTGCCATCCGGACGTTCATGGAATCCGTCGTCCGGGACTCCTCCATGTCCATGGACCACGCCAAGGGAACACAGGCTGCGCTTGTGGGCACCGATTCCGTGGAATTGCACAGCGCGCTCCGGATCATCGAGGATTGGGTGGCCGAGAACGCACCTGGATTCACCACTTTCCACACGCATGTTTCCATCGACGTAGTCCCGCCTGGGCTGTCGAAGAAAGAGGGACTGGTCTGGCTGGCCGAAACGACCGGCGTGTCCCTCGCCGAAATGGCGTTCATCGGGGATACGAACGGCGATATCGCGGCGTTGGAATCGGTAGGACGGTCGTTTGCGCCGGCGAACGCCCAGCCTCAGGTGAAAAACGTCGTGCACCACATTTGTGCAGGCACCGACATCCAGGGCGTCATCGAGGCCTATCGCCTCTGCATGGCCTGATCTGCATCCCCGTGCAGGATCCCCGGAGCGGATGGCTCGTTCGCATGATATGCGTCGATTTCCGTTCCAACCGGCCCTCCTGGTTTTGGCCGCCCTGGCGGCCCTCACGCCGCGCGTCATGACGGCCGAGGCGCAGCCCGTGCCCGCCGCCGACGAGGAAGGGGCCCTGTTCTACGCCGTGGAGCGGGGTGCCGTACTGTACCACCGCAACGACACCACGCAAGCGTATCTGCACGTCGGCTTCCGGGAGCCCCTGCACGTCCTCGGGGACGCGGAAAACGGTTGGAAACGCGTCCGGACCCGCGACGGGGCGCATGGTCTCATGCGGGCCGACCTGTTGTCGAACGTCTGGATCCGGATTTCGAAGCGGACACAGACCGTGCTGGTCTACCGTGGGGACGAACTCATTTACCGGTTTGCCGCAGATCTGGGCTACAATTTCTACTCCGACAAGGAGCGCCGGGGCTCCTCGGCCGAACCGGACCATTGGCGCACCCCGGAAGGTGAATTCTTTGTTGTGGCCAAGAATCCACGGAGTCAATTCTACAAGGCATTGGTCCTCAATTATCCGAACGCCGAGGATGCCGAACGGGGATTCCGGGATGGACTCATCTCGCAAGCCGAGTACGATGCCATCCGGAACGCCGAGGAACAGTACGCCATGCCGCCCATGTTCACCGCCCTTGGCGGATACATCGAGCTGCACGGCGACGGCACCGGAAAACGCAATAACTGGACGCAAGGCTGCGTCGCCATACCCAACACCCAGATGGACATCATCTGGGACCTGGTATCGGTCGGCACACCGGTCCTGATAGACTCCTGAAACCCATGCGAACCCTTCTTCTCAGCGTGCTCGCGCTCCTGACGGTGTTGTCGGCCCAGGCCCAACTGGCCCCGTTCGAGAACGCCGGTGACGGTGACGGTCCCGCCTATGTGGTCCCCATCGAAGGCATGATCGACAACGGACTAGCGGTCTACCTGGAACGGGCCCTGGCCGATGCCGCGAACGGCAACGCCTCGGTGGTCATCCTCCACATCGATACCTTCGGAGGACTGGTGGATGCGGCCGATGCCATGCGGAAGGCCATCCTGAACAGCCCGGTCCCGACCGTCGCCTTCATTGACCCGAATGCGGCCTCCGCCGGTGCATTGATTTCCTATGCGGCCGACCGGATGGTCATGGTGCCCGGAGGATCCATTGGCGCGGCCACCGTGGTGGAAGGCACGGGGGGAGAAGCGGCCCCCGACAAATACCAGAGCTACATGCGGGGACTCATGCGGTCCACCGCGGAAGCCAACGGACGCGATCCGGCGATTGCCGAGGCCATGGTGGACGAGACGCTCGCCATTGAGGGCATTGTGGAAGAAGGAAAGGTCCTCACCCTCTCAACGAAGGAAGCGGTCGAACTCGGGGTTGCGGACGCCGAATTGACCTCCATCGAGGCTGTGCTGGCCGCCCTGGGTCTGGAAGCAGCCCCCATCGTATACCATGAGCTCCGTCGGACGGAGAAGATCATCCGCTTCTTCGGATCGCCGGTTGTCCAGTCCCTGCTCATGCTCATGATGCTCGGCGGCCTCTACTTCGAGCTCCAGACCCCGGGCGTTGGCTTTCCCGGACTCATGGCCGCCCTCGGCGCATCCATGTTTTTCGGTCCGGCGTACCTAAATGGCCTGGTCGAGAGCTGGGAGGTGGTGGTCTTCGTGGTGGGCGTGGGACTGCTGCTGGTGGAAATCTTCGTCATCCCGGGATTCGGCGTGGCGGGCATCAGCGGGCTCATCCTCATTGTCCTGTCCCTGGTGGTTTCCCTCATTGCCAACGTCGGCTTCTCGTTCCCGGCCGGGGATGCCATTGCCAATGCCCTACTGACCCTCGCCTCCACCATGCTGCTGTTCGTGGGCATGGTCTTCGGACTCGGGAAAGTGCTCCCGCGATCCTCCCGGTTCAACCAACTCGTCCTCCAGCCATCGCTGGCCAGCAGCAGCGGATATACTTCATCGGCGGTGCATGCGGACTGGGTCGGTCGCACCGGCACCACGATGACCTCGCTCCGCCCGTCGGGGGCTGTCGATCTGGACGGTGAACGGATAGACGTGGTCACGGCTGGCGACTACATTGAAGCCGGCGTGGAAGTCCGCATTGTACGCGTAAACGGATCCCGCGTGGAAGTCCGGCGCGTCTGATGGAATTGCTGGTCCCCATATTGCTTGTCCTGGCCGGACTCGGCCTCATCGTGGTGGAAGTCTATCTGGTGCCCGGTGTGAACGTGGTGGGCATTGTGGGCGCCCTGACCTTGCTGTTCGGTGTCGGATACGCCTTCTCCGAGGCCGGCATGGCCGGCGGCCTGCTGACGGCAGCCGGGGCCGGAGTGGCCGCAGGCGGCACCTTCTATGCCATGTGGAAAACCGGAGCCTGGAACGCCTTCATCCTGGGCACATCGCTTCAGACGGACAAGGTGCTCGCCGAGCAGACGTTGGCCACCCGTACCGCCCTTGTCGGTCGGCGGGGCACAACGGTTTCCCCGCTTCGACCGACGGGATTCGCCGACATCGACGGTGAGCGCGTGGAAGTCGTTACCGAGGGGCATTTCGTGGGCACCGGCATCCCGGTCGAGATCGTGGCCGTGGACCGCCGTCGCGTGTTCGTGCGGGAGGCCGACTGAATGCACGCCGGAGCCGTATTTCATCGCTCGATTCCATTGCCCGTCCGGCTCGCCCTGGCCTCGGTGGTGGTATCTGCACTGTTTTTCGTGGGATGCACTCCGCCACCCACCATCCCCATCTCCCCCCCGGAAGGATGGACGG
The DNA here is from genome assembly GCA_040221055.1 of Rhodothermales bacterium. NCBI lineage: Bacteria > Pseudomonadati > Rhodothermota > Rhodothermia > Rhodothermales > Rhodothermales bacterium. Next base: position 205,494 of record JAVJVN010000020.1, read on the forward strand.
CCGATGCCACCGGCACCCGGTGGTGGGTAACGGTCACCGATACGTCGCACATTTTCCGTGACCTGGAAACCCTGCACGCCATGGGCGCTGAGGATGCCTACCTGCTGGATGCCGTTCCGGCCAACGTCACACACACCCTGGCCCGGCGCAAGCTCGCCGTGCTCGTCAAGCAATCGTTGCTCCCGCTGTACCGCAACCGTCCCGATGTGGTGGATTCCCTGTTTGTCCGATTCGTGGTCCCGCGGATGGAAGATGCGCAGGTCCGGGGGGATGTCCGCCCGGAAGTCGAACGGCTGAAACTGGAGGGCTACCGGATTGTGGGCCGGCATTTCAGGGCCCCCTATCCGCTTACGAAGCTGGGCACCGATATCCCCGTTCCCGTTCCGGACAGTCTGCAGGCTCCGCAGTTCAACGGAACGGTCCTCATGCAGGTGAGCGTCGATACCCTCGGCGCTCCCGTGGGAATCGAACTGATTGACGGCGTGCATCCGGTCCTGGACCGCATTGCCATGCGCGCAACCACCGACATGCGTTGGCAGCCCGCGTACGTAATCCGACAGGGCAAATCGGTCCCCATCGCGTCCTGGGCGCGCTTCAAGGTCCGCTTCGAAATGCCTTAGGGCTGTTCGCACCGACCGAATCCAAACCCTAAGCCAACACCCCGGCAATCGTGGCCGTCATGAGGTTGGCCATGGTCCCGGCGGCCACCGCCCGGACCCCGAGCTTTGCCAGGTCACTGGTCCGCTCCGGCGCAAGCGGCCCGATGCCGCCGATCTGGATGGCTATGGAGGACAGGTTCGCGAATCCGCAGAGCGCAAACGTCGCCATGACCACCGTCTTCGGTGACAGGACGCCCTCGCCTATAAGCCCAGACAGGTTGATATAGGCCACGAACTCGTTCGCAATGATCTTCGTCCCGATGAGCGAGCCGAACTGCACGATGTCCGCCATCGGCACACCCACGAGCCAGGCCAGGGGGGCAATACCCCACCCCAGCAACTGCTCGAGCGTCACATTCACGCCAACCATGCCCCCGGCCCAGCCCAGGATGTAGTTGAGCATGGCAATCAACGCCAGGAACGCGAGCAGCATGGCCCCGACGTTCAACGCCAGCTTCAGTCCATCTGACGCCCCCGACGCCGCCGCATCAATCACGTTGGCCGAGCGCTGTTCCACCTCGATCTTCACTTCACCCTTCGTGGCGGGCTCCTCCGTTTCCGGGATGAACATCTTCGCCAACAACAGCGCGGCCGGAGCCGCCATGATACTGGCGCCCAGGAGCTGCTCCGCAAAAAGCAATCGACCGGCGTCCAGGGAAATGCCCATGGCCTGCGCATAGGGATCGCCCAGGATCTGGATGTATGCCGCCATCACGCCACCGGCAATGGTGGCCATGCCGCCCGTCATCACCGCCATGAGCTCGGACATGGTCATGGTCGACAGATACGGCCGGACCACCAGGGGTGCCTCGGTCTGTCCGACGAAAATATTGGCCGTGACGGACAGCGACTCGGCCCCGCTCGTCCCGAGGAATTTGGAGACCAGGACGGCCATGCCCTGCACCACCTTCTGCATGATGCCCAGGTGGTAGAACACGGCCATCAGCGAGCCGAAGAAAATGATGGTCGGCAGGACCTGGAAGGCAAAGAACATGCCCATGCTGCCTTCCGTGCCCGGGGGGTTCGCCAGATCCCCGAAAATGAACCGGGCGCCAGCCGTCGTGAAATTCAGCACCAACACGAAGAAGGACGACACCCAGGAGAAAAACGCCTTCACCCATCCCAGGGGCGCGAATACGGCACCCATGGCCTCCCCTTTGAGCAGGAAGATGGCCAGGACGACCTGGAGCCCCAGGGCCGACGCCACCATCCGCCAGTTGATCTGCTTCTTGTTGCTCGAAACGAGCCAGGCAATGCCGAGGATGACAGCCAACCCGAGGAGGCCACGAAGGAGGGAGATGAAGTCCATGGAAATCCGGTTTTGCGGCAGGATCTGTGTGTGCGGAGCGGGAATATACGCGACCCGCGGACTTCGTATCTTCTGCAGCTTATGGCACAGTTTACCCTCTACCCGGACCCGGCACGGACCGACCCGCATCCGACGGCGCCCGACATCGACGCAGAAAGCATCATCCAGGGCCTCAACCCCTCCCAACAGGAGGCGGCCCGGGCCGCGGATGGCCCTGTCCTCATCATAGCCGGCCCCGGTTCGGGCAAGACCCGGACGCTCACCCACCGGATAGCCTGGCTGTTGGCCACCGGCAAGGCACGCCCGTGGGAAATCCTGGCCATTACGTTCACGAACAAGGCGGCCCGCGAAATGCGGGAGCGCGTGCTGGACCTGGTCGGGCACGAACAGGGCAAGGGCATGGCCATCGGGACCTTCCATGCCATGTTCGCGCGTGTCATGCGCGCCGACGGTGACCGGATTGGCTACACGTCCGATTTCAGCATCTACGATACGGACGACGGGCAGCGGATTATCCGCGAGCTCATGCACCGGTTCAACATCGATACACAGCAGGTCAAGCCGCGGAGCATCCAGCAACAGATATCCGGTGCCAAGAACCGCATGATCTCCCCGTCGGAATTCGCACGGACGGCCATCTCCCCGGCCCAGGTCCGTGCCGCCGAGCTGTTCGAACCGTACGAGACCGCCCTGCGCAACGCGAATGCACTGGACTTCGACGACCTCCTGTTGAAGCCCATTCAACTGTTCCAGAACCATCCGGACGTGCTGGCCAAGTACCAGAACCGCTGGAAGTACATCCATATCGACGAGTACCAGGACACCAACCGGGCCCAGTACCTGCTGGCCCGTCTGCTGGCCGAACGACACGGCAATCTGTGTGTCGTCGGCGACGATGCGCAGAGCATCTACTCCTTCCGCGGCGCGGATATCACCAATATCCTGTCCTTCCAGCGGGACTATCCGCAGGCGCAGACCGTCCGCCTGGAACAGAACTATCGCTCCACCAAACGGATTGTCCGCCTGGCCGACTCCATCATCAAGCAGAACAGCCAGCAGCTCGACAAGGACCTGTGGACGGACAACGCCGAGGGCGACCCCGTCATCATCATGGAGTCCATTTCGGAGAAGGACGAAGCGCAGAAATTCGAACGGCGCATCCGGGATGTCCAGGTCCGGCTGGGCTACCTGTACCGGGACTTCGCCATCCTGTACCGCACGAATGCCCAGAGCCGTTCCCTGGAAGATGCGCTCCGGCGCGGCAACATCCCGTACCGCGTGGTCGGCGGCGTGAGCTTCTACCAGCGGAAGGAAATCAAGGATGCGTTGGCCTACCTGCGCCTGCTGGTGAACCCCAACGACATTGCAAGTTTGCGCCGGATCATCAACACGCCCACCCGCGGCATTGGCGACAAGACGCAGGATCACCTCATCCAGTATGCTGCCCGGGAAGGGATCGTGGCCTGGGATGCACTTGAGCGGGTGGAGTTCACGGGGCTGCCGGCACGAGCCACGTCCAGCGTGAAGGCCTTCCGGGACATCATCAACACGCACAAGACCATGCAGGACAAGGAGTCCGCAGCCGTGGTCGCCAAGTCGCTCATCAAGGCGTCCGGCCTGCTCGAGGAGTTGAAGTCCGAGCATACACCGGAGAACCTCATGCGCTGGGAGAACGTCCAGGAACTCCTGAACGCCATCACCGAATTCTCGGAAGCCAACGGCGACGGCGGAACGCTCAGCGCATTCCTGCAGGAGGTTTCCCTGCTGACGGATGCCGACCAGAACGATGATTCCGACAACCGTGTGACGCTCATGACGCTGCACGCCAGCAAAGGGCTGGAATTCCCCGTGGTCTTTCTGGGCGGCATGGAGGAAGGCCTGTTTCCGCTGCAGGCCGCGGCACAGGACCCACAGGAATTGGAGGAGGAGCGCCGGCTGTTCTACGTGGGGGCCACCCGCGCAAAGTCCCTGCTGTTCCTTTCTTACGCCCGCAGTCGGTACCGGTACGGCGACCAGCAGTCGGCCATCCGATCCCGGTTCTTCGAGGAAATCGACCCGGCTGTGGTCGTTACGGAGAGCGGCCAGCCGTTCAATCCGAAGTCCGACCGGTTCGCCATGCGTTCCGCGGGCACGACATCTTACGAAACCCTGGACCCCCATTATTACCGGAAGAGCCTGCGTGAGGACCAGCCGACCCAGGCGGCGGTGCGGAAGAAAGCGGCCGATCGTCGGGTGGTCTACGACGAGGAAGAATCCGGGACCATCGAACCCGGTATGCAGGTCGAACACCACCTGTTCGGCGAAGGCCACGTGGTGGCGCTCGACGGCTCCGGCCCGAACGCGAAGGCCATCGTCAACTTCGAAGACGTGGGCGAAAAGAAACTCATCCTCCGGTTTGCCCGGCTCAAACGCATAGGTTGACGCATGACCCTGCCCTTTTCAAGAACGCTCGCGGGCCTCTTCGCGGGCGCCGTCCTGTTTTCTGCCTGCTCCACCGACAACCGGACCCGCCTGGTGGTCTATTCGCCGCACGGCAAGGAAATGCTGTCGGCCTACGAGGATGCCTTCGAAGCAGCCCACCCGGAGGTCAATGTGCAGTGGATAGACATGGGCGGTCAGGATGCCTACGACCGGATCCGGACGGAACGGTCGAATCCCACGGCCAGCCTGTGGTGGGGCGGCGATGGACCCACATTCTCGCGGGCGGCGCGGGAGGGGCTCCTGGAGCCGTACGAGCCCACCTGGTCCGCGGCCATGCCCGACGATGCGCACGGCGCCGACCACGCGTGGTACGCGACGTATCTGACGCCGGAGGTGTTGCTGTACAACACGCGCACGGTGGATGCAGCGGAAGTACCCACGGACTGGGATGACCTCCTGGAGCCCGAATGGAAGGATCGCATCCTCATCCGGTATCCCCTTGCCAGCTCCACCATGCGGACCATCTGGGGAGCGCTCATCCTGCGCCAGCCCACGGTGGAAGACGGCTATGCCTGGCTGGCCCGTCTGGACGCGAACACGAAGACGTACACGGCCGATCCCACCCAGCTGTACCTCAAGATTGCACGTGAAGAGGGCGACGTATCGCTCTGGAACATGCCCGACACGTACATCCAGGCGGAAACCAACGGCTACCCCTTCGCTTTTTCCCTGCCCACGTCCGGTACGCCGGTCCTGAATGACGGTATTGCCATCGTGTCCGGCGCGCCGGAGCCCGAGTGGGCCCGCACCTTCTACGAGTTCGTGACGTCCGATTCCGCGCTCGTCGAACAGGCCCACACGTACTACCGGATTCCGGCGCGGACCGACATCCCGACCGAACGCCTGCCCGAATGGATGCGCGACGTGGATCTGCGCCCCATGGAACTGGACTGGGACCGTCTGCAGGCAGAAGGCCCCACGTGGATGCAGTACTGGGATGAGCGGATAAAGGGGCGCGGCGCTGAGTATCTGGCCGAGGCCGGGCTCTGATGACAGTCGCCATTGACGCGGCCATGGCGGTCCTCATCTGGTTGGTCCAGCTCATCATCTATCCCTCATTCCGGACGCAGGAGCAGAACGGGTTTCGCCGATGGCACCGGAGATACACGCGGACCATGGGCATTATCGTGGGACCATTGATGGCGGCGCAGATCTTTTTGCACGGCAGTGACTTGTGGACAGGCGTGACGGTCATCTCCATGGCGCAGGCCGTATGTATTGCCATCGCACTCGTAGGTACGGTGACGCTTTCGGTCCCATGTCACCATGCCCTTTCTTCCAGAGGAAAGGATTCCGGCATCATCGATCGGCTTGTGAGGACCAACTGGCTCCGAACGGCAGCCTGGACAGGTGTCCTGGTCCTGTCATTGGCTGGATAGGTCAAGCATGGGATATCTACGTGTATAGAATTTCTATGTAACAACGACCAGCTTCGGTCCGTAGGCGTCGCAATCACCATTCCTGAGTGCCATGCGCCACCCCGAATCCCGCGATTGGACCTTTGATCTTGAAAACGCTGTGGCTACATGGCGCCAGTTCCTGTCCCGCGACCGCGCCTTCCACGAAGGTGATCTGGACGAATTGGAAAATCATCTGCGCGACGAGTTTGCGGCCGCATGCCGGCGTGGACTCCGGGGCCAGGAAGCCTTTGCCGAGGCCCGGCGACTGACGGGTGAGCCGGGCGGATTGAATACCGCATACGGGTCGGTCGTCGTCGAAAAGAGGCTCGCCCCGTCCGGAATGGCCGCCGAAATGCGATACTGGACCGGATTGGCGCGCAGCTACGGGGTCAGTGCAGTCCGGGCACTCGGGCGCAACCCCATGACTTCCGTCATCAACATCGTGGGACTGTCGATTGCCATTGCCTGCTCCATCGCGGTCTTCCTGTTCCTGCAGGTCTACGGATCGCTCGACTCCTTCCATGAGAACGGGGACCGGATCTTCATCGTGGAACATGAGGTCATCCGAAACGAGCAGATGGAAATCCGGGGAACCATCCCCGTGGCCCTGGGCCCGGCCCTGGAGGCCGAGCTGCCCGAGGTTGACAAAGCCGTCCGGGTGGAGCACGATATGGTCACGATTTCCGGCAACGGGGTCAGTCTGCAGGACCGGGCCACATTCACCGATCCGGGCTTTTTCGATGTATTCACGTTCCCTCTCCTGTCGGGATCGGCCTCGGCATTGCGCGATCCATCGGCCGTCATTCTGTCGTTCGATACCGCCGCACGCCTGTTCGGGCATGCCGATGTCCTCGGACGACAGGTGACCATGGCGTTCGGCGACGGCGAACGACGGGAGTACATCGTACGCGGGGTAACCGCGGACTTCCCGGAGAATGCCGGCTTCTTCTTCGGCATATTGATGGGTTGGGGCGCGCTCGACACCGTGTATCCGGACATGGACCAGGGATGGGCATCCCTCACGAACGGATTGTTCGTGTTGCTGCATGAGGCCGGCCAGGCCTCATCCGTGTCTGAATCCATGCAACGGTATGTAGCGCAACAACATGCTGCGAATGATGCCTATGTGGTTGAGTCCTTCTTGCTGGACAACCTGCGAAATCCGATGCCGGGCGCATACCGGGTCCTGTTCCGCCCGTCCGAGGCTCCGCATCCCATCCTGATTGGCATGTTCCTCCTCATTGCCGGGCTCATGATGGCATTGTCCTGCTTCAACTACATCAACATATCCGTGGGTGCGGCCCTCCGCCGGTTACGGGAAATTGGCGTCCGAAAGGTGATGGGCGGCACACGCGCGCAATTGACGGCTCAGTTCATGGTGGAGAACCTCTTGCTGTGCACGATCGCCCTTGTCATCGGAACTTTCCTGGCCATTTCCGTGGCGATCCCGGCGTTCAACAATCTGTTCGTGCTTCAGATCGGCCACGGCATGTTTGCGTCTGCAGGCTTCTGGACCTTCCTGGTCATCCTGCTCGGCGCCGTGGCTGTGCTCTCCGGGATGTATCCGGCCCTTTACATTTCGTCGTTCCGTCCGGTCGCCGTCCTCGGCGGGCGGTTGTCCGTGGCCGGAAATGCATGGTTCACCAAGGCCTTCCTGACGGCACAGTTCACCCTGGCGTTCATGACGGTTCTCGTCGTGATCCTGGTCGCCGCCAATGGCCAGTACATGAAAGCGATCGAGTGGGGTGCAGGCACGGAGGAGACGGTGGTTATTCCGGTCACGGACGCCGACCAGTACCAGGAAACCATGCGCATGCTGTCGACCGATGCGCGCGTCCAACTGGTCTCCGCAGCCGAGTCCCACCCGGGCCGATCCGTGTCATCCATGGAGTTGACCGTGGAAGACGAGCTCGTGCTCGCCGTCCGGTATCGCGTCGGAGCCGATTACCTGCGCACGCTGCATCTCTCCGACAAGCCACTGACGCCGGCCACGGTGTTCGTGAATGAGAGTTTCATCTCCCGCATGGGCTGGGAAACGGAGGAAGGACACCGCTTGCTTCTGGACGGGACGTATTACGAAATCACCGGCGTGGTGCGCAACTTCCACCTCAACCCGATGGTGAAGGAACGCCCGGTCATTTTCCAGTATGCGGAACAGGCCGCCAACATGCCCTGGATATCCGCGCTCGCGGAACCGGGCACAGCGTCGGCGGTGCTGGCCGACGTGGCCGAACTGTGGCAGGCATCCTGGCCTTCCGAGCCGTTCGGCGGTGTCATCCAGGCCGATGTATTCCAGGAGCAACTGGAGAGTTACGACAACCTGGCCCGGTCCCTCGGGTATCTCGGACTGCTGGCGGTGTTCATTGCCACCATGGGGCTGTTCGGCTTGACGTCACAGAACGTGAGCCGTCGGCTCAAGGAAGTCTGCGTGCGCAAGGTGCTGGGCGCATCGGCCGGCCGCACGCTGCTGACCATCAGTTGGACGTACATCTGGATGCTCGTCATCGCCGGTGGCATAGCGGTGTCCATCGTGGGCGGCGGAGCGGTTGTCGCCTTCCGGATGGCTCCGGACGAACTCGCGCTCATGCCCCTCGGTCCTGCCCCCTTCATCCTGGGCGTAACCCTGGTCTGGTCCGTGGCCGCGCTCGCCATCTCGGCGCATATCCGCCGACTTTCCAGGGCCAATCCCGCCGAAATATTACGCGTCGCCTGAATCCATGTCCACGAAATCCCTGAACGGAGCCTCGATTGCCCCCATCATCCTGTCCATTCTCCGGAATGGCGACAGCTACGGGTATGCCATCATCAACCGGGTCCGCGAATTGTCGGGCGGGGACGTTGAATGGACGGCCGGCTCCCTCTACCCCGTCCTGCATCGCATGAAAACGAACGGGTGGATCCGTGACTACTGGGAAGAGCCGGTTGGCGAGCGTCGCCGGCGGTACTATGCCATCACGCCGAAGGGCGAAAAGGCCCTGGCCACCGAACGGGAAAAATGGATGACCTTCCACGAGGTCCTGACGGCGTTGTGGGATGAGGAGCGCGGTCTTGGTCCGACCACGGCCTGACCTGACCGCTGAACCGTCCTTGACCTAAACGGTGGGAACCGCTCGGCGTGTGGGCACCGGCAGCGAGGCCTTCACCGCCACCGCGCGAACGGAAGGACCGGCTGACACCTGGATGTCCGCATCCTCTTCCTTGAAGTTCAGGAGCAACTCCAGCACCTCGTCCATGGTCGACAGGTCCATGATCAGGGAGCGCAGCCGGCTGGCGCCGCGGAAGCCCTTGAAGTACCCGCCGTACATACGACGCATTTCCAGGACGCCCTTGTGCTCGCCCAGCCATTCGCATTTCAGGGCCAGGTGTTCGGCGACGACCTTTATGCGCTCGTCCCAGCTCGGCGGTGGCGGCACCTCCCCCGTTTCGCGATAGATCTTCGTGTCGCGGAATATCCACGGATTCCCGATGGCTCCGCGTCCCACCATGACGGCGTCCACGCCGGTCTCGTTGAACATGGCTTCAATCCGGACCGGATCCGAGGCATCCCCGTTCCCGATGAGCGGGATGGAAATGCCGGACTCTTCCTTTATGCGCCGCAGCCAGTCCCAACGCGCCTCGCCCTTGTACATCTGGGAGCGCGTCCTTGCGTGCACGGCCAGCGCCTGGATGCCGGTTTCCTCGAGCATGCGCGCCACGTCCAGGATCTGGATCGTCTGATCGTTCCATCCCAGGCGCGTCTTCACGGTCACCGGTCGGTTTGACGCATCGATGACCGCAGCGGTGATTTCCTGCATCTTCGGCAGATTCCGCAGGATACCCGCGCCGCCATCCTTGCACACCACCTTCTTGACCGGGCAGCCGAAATTGATGTCAATCAGATCGGGACCCACCGCATCCACAATGCGTGTCGCTTCCCGGACCTGCTCCACATCGCCCCCGAAAATCTGGATGGCCACCGGACGCTCCTCATCATAGATATCCAGCTTCATCTCCGATCCGTCGGCGCCGTAGGCCAAGCCGCCGGACGAAATGAACTCCGTGTACAGCATGTCCGCGCCCAGCCGCTTGCAGATGATCCTGAAAGGCGGGTCCGACACATCTTCCATGGGAGCCAGGAAAATGGGGCGTTCGGGCAGTATGATGGAGCCGATCTGCATGGAACGGCACGTACGGCAGCCGTATGGGGCGGTTCCGTAACGCAACATCCGGCCCCCGTTCCACCGTATACTCAGGGAAAGGCCCATTCAATTTTACGGTCCAATCGCCTATGCGTGTACACCCTTCCCTTCCCTCCCCGCGCTTCCTGACGGCTTCCCTCGCGGCCTTCGGCATGCTTCTGCTGGCCGGCTGCGGCGGTCCGACCCTCATTGACTACGCCAACCACGGCTGGGGTCTTGGCATATGCGGCATGATCATATTGATCATGGACATCGTGGCCATCATCGAGGTCTCCGGGAGCGACCGGACGTTCGGCGGCAAAGTCCTCTGGGTGCTCCTGCTCATCTTCTTCCCGGTGGGCGGACTGCTCCTGTATTACTTCTTCGGGCGATAAGGACAACACGCGCGTTACGGGCGGACGCGGGGTGGGTCCTATATTGAGGCAAACCCCACCGGATTCCCGTCCATCGCATGCGTCACCTTTTCTTTTCCACGGCCGTTGTCGCCGCCCTGCTCCTTTCAGCGTGCGGCCGGCCGGCTGTTCCCGAAGGGGATTTCAGCCGGACCGTCATCCTGATTTCCACGGACGGCACCCATCCGTCCATGGTGGAGCGGGCCGATACGCCGAATCTGGATCGCTTGGCGGCCGAAGGACTGTCGGCGCCGGATGGGATGATTCCTGTCTTCCCGACGAAGACCTTCCCGAACCACTATTCCATCGTCACCGGACTGTATCCGGCCGAGCACGGTATTGTGGGCAATTCCATGTACGATCCGGAGCGGGACGCCCGGTTCAATATCCGGGACCGTGCGGCGGTGGAAGATCCTGCGTGGTGGACGGGCGAGCCCATCTGGACCACCGCCGAGCGCAACGGCATCCGGGCGGCCACCTATTTCTGGGTCGGCTCGGAGTCGCCCTACGACGGCATCCGGCCGACATACTGGTATACCTATGATGACTCCGTACCGGGAAAGACCCGAGTGGACGAGGTGCTCAAATGGCTCGAGCTGCCACCCGATGAACGCCCGGGCTTCATCTCACTGTATTTCTCGGACGTGGATTCCGAAGGACACCGGCACGGACCGGATGCCCCCGAAGTCACGCGGGCGGTTGAACAATTCGACGCCCATCTGGGACGTCTTCTGGACGGCCTGGAAGCGCGCGAGCTCCTGGGCCGCGTCCACGTGATCGTGGTCTCCGACCACGGCATGGCTGAGGTATCCCCGGACCGGGTCGTATTCCTGGACGACTACATCGATCTGGACGACGTTTCCATCGTCGAATCGGGCCCGAACCTGGCCATGAATGTCACGGACGGCAAGGAAGATGTCATTCTGGATGCGCTCCACGGCGCCCACCCTGAGCTCAGCGTCTGGAAAAAAGAGGACATGCCCGAGCGCTTCCACTTCGACGGCAACCCGCGCATTCCGGATATCAATGGATACGTCACAAGCGGCTGGCTCGCGGTTCCGTCCCGGGAAAGGTTCCGGGGAGCCAGCGGAGGCGCCCACGGCTACGACAACAAGGAATCGTCCATGCGTGCACTGTTCGTAGCGCATGGCCCATCGTTCGCGCCCGGCACCACCGCCGAGCCCTTTGAAAACATCGAGGTCCACGACATGCTGCTGCGCATCCTGGGGCTCGACGCACCATAAGCATGTATCAATACCAGGAATTCAGCCGCTATTTCGCGCAGATTGCGCATCCCATTGAACAACTCGGAGCCGACGAGCTGACCGAACTGGGGGCCACCGATGTCGAGGCGGATTACCGGGGGGCGCACTTCACGGCTACGCCCGCCGTCCTGTACGATATCGTGTTTTCGTCGCGGATCCCGACGCGGATCCTGGCGCCGCTCATGACCTTCGACTGCCATTCCGACAAGTACCTCTACAAGCGGGTGCGGGAGTTGGACTGGACGGCGTTGATCGGCCCGGACCGCACGTTTGCCGTGTTCGCCAACGTATCCAACAGCGCCATCAGCCACTCGAAGTATGCGGCACTGAAGGTCAAGGACGCCATCGTGGATGACATCCGGGACCGCGTCGGCGAACGGCCTGATGTGGACCGGCGGGACCCCGACATCTGGATCAACCTGCACATCCAGAACAACCGGGCGGTATTGAGCCTGGATGCATCGGGAGGGTCCCAACACCGCCGAGGCTACCGGGTGGCCAGCGTCGAGGCGCCGTTGCAGGAAACCGTGGCGGCCGCACTGGTCCGCTATACGGGTTGGAAGGGCGAGCGGCCGTTCGTCGACCCCATGTGTGGATCGGGCACCATCCTGGCCGAAGCGTTCATGGCCGCATCCGGAACGCCCTCGGGCATCCTCCAGACTTCCTTCGGATTCGAGCAATTCCCGGATTTCGATGCGGAGTTGTGGAAACAGGTCCGGGCGGAACGGGAGGCCAAGGTGGTCCCGCTTGCAGACGGGTTGTTGAGGGGCTGGGACATCGATGCACAGGCGGTAGCGGCCGCGCGGGCCAATCTGGCGCGCATTCCGGGTGCTTCAAGTGCGGTCCGGGTGGAGCAGTCGGATTTCCGGCTGTTGCCCGGCTTTACCGACACAACTTTGTTGTGCAATCCCCCGTATGGGCTTCGGATCGGTGGTACCATGCCTGTTCAGGCCTTTTACAAGGCGTTTGGCGACTTCCTGAAGCAGGAATGCTCCGGATGCACCGCGTTCATCTACGTGGGCAAGCCGGAACTCCTGAAATATGTGGGGCTTCGGACCAGCTTCCGGAAGGAGGTCGTCAATGGCGCATTGGAAGGCCGTCTCGCCAAATACGATCTGTACTGAACCATGACAACGACCACACACACACGTCCCTGTTTTCCTGTTCTTGCCGCCGGCGCCCTGTTCCTGATGCTTTCCATGGCCCGGCCCACCGCGGCCCAGCAGGTGCCCGAGCCCGATCCCGCCGACGTGGAGTCGGTCGATGCCATCATGGCGGCCGTCTATGAGGTCATTTCGGGCCCGGCGGGCCAGGCCCGCGACTGGGACCGGATGCGCTCCCTGTTTCATCCCGACGCCCGGCTCATCCCGTCCGGCCGGAACCCCGACACGGGGCAGGGCGGTATCCGCTACCTGACCATCGAGGAGTACATCTCCGGCCCCGGTCAGCAGTTGGAAACCATGGGATTCTTCGAGACGGAAATCCACCGGGTGGAAGAGCGCTACGCGGACATCGCCCACATTTTCAGCACCTACGAGAGCCGGCGGAATGCGGACGATGCGGAGCCCTTCATGCGGGGCATCAACAGCTTCCAGCTCCGCTTCGACGGCGCACGGTGGTGGGTCATCAACATCTTCTGGCAGGGCGAGTCGCCGCACTTCCCCATTCCGGACGCGTACCTGGGCGGCTGACGCCTTGGCCCCGTCAACTCCGTCCGATTGTAAAAGTCAGTGGCGTCCAATTGTAAATAGTGTCTGGCCATTGCCTCTCCAGAAGAGCAGTCCTGTTTCGCTGGCGAAACACTTTCGGGACGATCATCCGGACAGATGATGGCCGGAATGAAGCAGGAATGGGCGATATCGGCCCGAAAAAAGGCGTTTTCCTCCGATCGTGCCAAAACGCGGTCCGGACCGGCACGTGGCTTGCAAGAGCGTGGACAGTTACCAACACACACCCTCTTCAAGACCACGAACAACGCCATGAAAAACTTCTTCGCTCTCGCCTTCGCCCTGACCTTCGCCTTCGCCGCC